>NZ_JBSGZD010000087.1:0-28337 GCF_053610825.1 Streptomyces sp. NPDC054863
CAGGTGCACCGTGCGGGTGCCGGACGCCCGGCGGGCCGCCGCGGTGGTGGCCTCCCGGTATTACGGCGAACCCGGGCGCCGGATGGACATGGTGGCGATCACCGGCACCAACGGCAAGACCTCGGTCTCCTACATGGTCGAATCCGTCCTGCGGATCTCCGCGGCGGCGAAGGTCGGAGTGATCGGCACGGCCGGCAGCCGGATCGGCGACGAGCTGATCCCCATGCCGCCCTCGGTGCTCACCACGCCGGAGTCCCCCGACCTGCAGTACCTGCTGGGGTACATGCGCGACCGCGCCACCGGCAGCGTGGTCCTGGAGGCCACCTCGATGGCTCTGCTGACGCACCGGGTGGACCGTACGTTCGTCGACGTGGGGGTGTTCACCAACCTGACCCAGGACCACCTGGACGACCACGGAACCATGGCCAACTACCGCGATGCCAAGCTCCGGCTCTTCCAGGGCCTGTGCCGGCGCGCCGTCGTCAACATCGACGACGCCGTGGGCGCCGGGATCGGGGCGATGATGCCCGGTGCGGTGACCACGTACGCCCTCGACGTACCGGCGGACTACCGGGCCACCGACCTCGTCGTGAGCGCCTCGGGCACCCGGTTCACCCTGCGGCACGGCGGGCGCGCGTATCCGGCCTCGATTCCGTTCCCGGGCCGGTACTCGGTGGCCAACGCCCTCGCCGCGCTGGCGGCCTGCCACGTCCTGGGACACGATCTGGACGCCCTCATCGCCGCGCTCGGTCAAATGCCGCCCGTGCCCGGCCGGTTCGAGCGGTTCGAGACGCCCGACGGCACCTCCGTGATCGTGGACTACGCCCACTCCCCGGACTCCCTGGACAAGGTCCTGACCACCATCCGCGGCTACGCACGCGGCCGGGTGATCACCGTCTTCGGCTGCGGCGGCGACCGGGACACCACCAAGCGGGCCGACATGGGGAGGATCGCCGGGACCCACTCCGACCTGTGCGTCCTGACCTCGGACAACCCCCGCAACGAGGACCCGGGGGCCATCCTCGACGAGATCACCCCCGGCCTCGCCGCGACGGGGACGCCCTACGAGCGGCTCGCCGACCGTCGCGAGGCGATCGCCTTCGCCCTGTCGGCGGCGGGCCCCCGGGACACCGTGCTCATCGCGGGCAAGGGCAGCGAACCGCACCAGACCGTCCGCGAGGAACTGATCCCGTTCAGCGACATGGCCACCGTGCGTGAACTCGCCGTGCACCAGACGGCCGCCCGGTTCCCGGCGGTCCAGCCCGCCGCCGCTGTCCGTTCGTAGGCGCCGTCTGCGGGGGCGCGCGGCCGGGCCCGGCCCCTGCCGCGCGGTTGCCTTCCCCGGGGGAGGGGAAGGAGCAGAGGGCCAACTGCCGCCTACGCAGGGGAGATTCCATGGGCAGGGCCCGAACACCTCAGGCCGCGAGGCTCGCCGGACGCGCCGCGAACTACCAGGGCCAGGACGCCCTGACCGATGCCGCCGGGGAAGGTCTGGCCGCCATCGCGTACGCCGTGCTCGAAGCCGCCGGCGCTTCCCGGCCGCAGGTGTGGCTCGAAGTCTCCTCCCGGCCGCCGGCGCAGAGCGTGCTGGTGCGCAAGGACGACATCGTGGGCGTCCGCGTGCGGGCCAAGGACAGTCAGGACGGGGGCGAGGAGCCCTTCCGGCTCGAAGTGTTCGTCCACCGTCTTGAACAGCTGGGGTGGCTGCAGGTGGCCGACGGAGCGAGCGAGTGGTTCGAGCTCGGCGCCGCCGAAGAGCTCCTGCGCCAACTGCAGGACATCGCCTCCACCGAGGACGGCAGCGAGTACCCCACGGTGTTCGTGAACGTCCGGGGGGAGAATGACGGGTCCCTCGACATGGACCGCAGCTACTGAAGCTGGACCTGCGGCGCGCGGACTCCCCGGCCGGGGAGATCTTCTCGGACGTCGCCAACGAGTGGGCGTTGCTGATCACCGAGGCGCTCGGCGGGCGCACCCTGCGCTTCAGCTGAGGCGCGGGTCGAGTACACACTCACCGGGGCGGGCCGGGGCCTGCGCGCCACGGTCGACGCGATGTGCGGCTGGACCCACCGGTACCTCGGTCACATCGAGGACGCGCGCGGTCGCTTCGACGCCTGACGGAGCCGTTCGAGTGACCCTGCGCGCGCGCCGTTCCGGGTGCGCGGCGGCAACGGTGACGATCGCAGACGCGTCGGACCCGTCTGTGCACCAGAACCGAAGGAATCACCGCATGCGCGCCCTCACCTCGTTCCTGCCCGCCCGGTCCCTGCACCGCAACGTGCTCCTCGCTGCCTTGGGACTCGGCGCGAGCGCCCTCGCCGCAGTCCTCTTCCTCGGTCCGGGCCCGGCGGACGATCCCCGGCCGCTCCGTACCGAGGAGGCCGAGCAGATGGCGCTCTCCCGGTTCAGCCTGTACGAGAAGAGCCCGCTGGAGGTCGTCGCGCGGGCTCCGATGGGCGGCGGCTCCGTCGAAGTCCGCGCGGTGATCGACTACCGCGCGCACCGCGCGGTGGGCTCCTACACGGCGGGCCGGGCGCGGGGACTGCTCGCCTGGGACGCCACCGGGCTGGCCGCCGCCGAGGGCACGGCCACGTCCGCGGCGGACGCGGTCGCCGCCGCGGGCCGCCTCGGTTCCCGCGCCTGGTCGCCCCGCCCGTACAGCAGCGACCCGCTGGACGTCGTGCTGCGGGTAGCCATGGGCCTGGGCACCGACCGCCCCGACAATCCGCAGCTGCTCGCCCAGCAGGGCGCCCTGTACCTGGGCCGGGACCAGTGGAACGGCGCCGCTTACAGCCTCTACTCGGGCCCTCGCCCGGCGCCCGGCAGCAAGGGCCCGAACACCGCGTCCCGGGACGCCGGGCGTTCCCCCGCCCCTGCCCGGCAGGCAGGGGCGCGCTCGCCGCTCACCTACTGGATCAGTGACCGGAGCGGCCTGGGCCGGGTGGAGATCCGCACGGCGGACGCTGCGGCTCCGTCCCGGATCGAGTTCGGCCCGACCGTCAGGACCAAGGTGCCGGGAGACCCGTGGGGGAAGGCACAGCGTCCGGGTGGGAAGGACGCGGGCCGACAGGGGCGTTGAGCGTGGGTGTCAGCTCGGCAGCGGGAAGTCCTGGACCCGCACCGTGCCCGGCAGTCCCGTGGCCGGAACGGGCGGCGCGCCTGCCGCCCCGGGCAGTTGGGGCTGGGCCGGGGGCCGGGGGGCGCGCCGGAAGGAGACTCCGGGCGGGACGTCCGTACGGGCCGCCTGCCCTCTTCCGCCGAGCGCCCGCCCGCCGGAGGCGCCGCACCGGGCGGCTCCGGCCAGTCCGCCGGGGCTGACCGTCTGCTCGGCGTTGCCCGCGAAGCAGTTCCCGCCCGCACCGGCCGCATCGAGGACGAGGTCGACTCCGTTGCCGCGGACGCGGTTGCCGCGCACCGTGTTGTCGCGCGCCGGGTGGCCCTGGAGGTCCTGGAGCAGGAAGCCGGCGGCCCGGTTGCCGGTCACCAGGTTGCGTTCGAAGGTGTTGCGCAGGCCGCCGCCCACGCCGACCCCGATCCCGAAGCCGCCGTCGGCCTGCTCGGGTCCCGCGGCGTCGTTGTTGTCGGTGATCCGGTTGCCCACGGCCACCGCCGCGTGCTGCGGGCCCAGTGCCTCCAGGTCGTTGGAATTCACCGTCATTCCCACCCTGTTGCGGTGCATGGTGTTCCCGAGGAAATAGAGGTTCTGCGACGCGTTGGTGACTTCCACGCCCACCGCGTTGTGCTCGGTGTTGTTGTGGCGGACGACGGTGGAGCAGGGGCGGCACTGTCCGACGTAGATACCGGAATCCGCGTGGCCCGATGCGTACGAGTGCTCGATGACGCCTTGTTGTGCGTCGAATGCGTAGATTCCGTACAGGGCGTTGTTGTGGGCGGTCACGTAGGAGGCCCGGAAGCCCTTCAGCGGGGGGAACTTGGCGGTGTCGAGGGGGCTGTAGCCGGCGCCGCCCGCGCCGCGGGCCTGGAGCTGGGTGTCCGTGACGCCGGTGAACAGCACTCCGTTGACCAGGTGGTTGCGGACCGTCAGGTTCTCCACCACGGACTGCGCGCCGGTCACCGTGATGCCGTTGCCGCGACGGAACTCCCCGTCGACGACCACCTTGTTGCGGTCGGTGCCCCGCAGGACGACCCGGTCGGTCTTCATCACCACGCTCTCGCGATATACACCCGAAGAGACCAGTACCAGGTCACCCGGGCGAGCGGAATCCACTGCCTCCTGAATTGACGGAGCGTTCTGCGGAACGCGAATGACGGAGTGGCCGTCGGGGCCGGGAGCGGGACGGACGGAAGGGTTTTCCCCGCACGCCACGGCCCCTGCCAGCAGGGCGAGGAGTACGGAGATCCGGCTGACGGCGGTACGAATTCGACGACGCCGAAGGGGCGTTGCTGAAATGTGCATACGTGCAGGTGTACCGTCCTTCGCAGTTGCCCCTTCCAGGCCTCCTCCCTCTTCCATTCTGAACAGTGGAATTCCATGTCATCGTTTTCGTCCGAACCCGGCCCGGCCAGGCGCACCCTGCTCGTGGGGACCGCTGCTGCTCTTGCCACCGGATGCTCCGCCGGGGACCAGCACGCCCCGGCCGGAGCCGGTGCCGCCGAGGCTCCGCCCGCCGGGGTGGCGGGCGAACGCTCCGGCTCCTCCGGCCCGCAGCGGTGGCAGCCCGGAATCACCGGCCCTCAGCAGCCTCACGTGAAGGTGCTGGCCTTCGACCTGGCTCCCGGCCGGCGGGGCCCGGCAGGCGCACGCCGGCTGCAGCAGGTCCTGGCCGCCTGGACGTCCCTGAGCCGGGGCGACGCGTCGCACGTGGGTACGGGGCAGCAGGCTGCGGGAGAGCCCGGCCGGGTGACGGTGACGGTCGGCATCGGTCCGCGGACGCCCGGCCTCCTCGGTCTGCGTCCGCCCTCCCTCCTCAAGGACCTCCCGTCCTTCCCCGGTGACCGGCTGCGGCCCGAGGAGGGCGGCGGCGACCTCCTGGTGCAGATCTGCGGTGACACGCCCGCGGCGGTGGCCGGGACCGCGCAGGCGCTCGGACGTCTCGCGGACGGCACGTTGCGCGCCCGGTGGGCGCAGCGCGGACACCTTCCCCCGCACGAGCCGGGGGAGACGCCGCGCAACCTCTTCGGCTTCAAGGACGGCACGATCAACCCCACGTCGGCGGAGGCCGGACGATGGGTGTGGGTGGGCGGCGGTCCTGACGAGGACGGCACGTACCTCGTGGTGCGCCGCATCCACATGGACACCGCCGCGTTCGGTGTGCTTCCGACGCGCCGCCAGGAAGCCGTCATCGGCCGTACCCGGGCGGCAGGGGCCCCTCTCGGCCACCGGGAGGAGCACCGGGAGGTCGACCTCTTCGAGAAGACCCCGGAGGGCCGGTACGTCCTGCCTGCCGACGCCCACGTGCGCCAGGCCCACTCGCGGCTCGACCAGGGTGCGCGCATGCTGCGCCGCGGCTACTCCTACGACAACGGACCGCAGGACAGGGGCCTGCTCTTCCTCGCCTGCATGAACGACCCGCACCTCTTCGTACGGGTGCAGGAGCGGCTCGCGGTGAAGGACGCGCTCTCCCGCTTCATCGAGCACCGGGCCTCCGCCCTGGCCTACGTCCTGCCCGGGCCCGGGGCGACGGGAAATCTCGGCGACACCCTGTTCCAGGTCTGACGCAAGGACACCGTCCGGCCCTGCGACCTCACGCTGGTGGACCCTCCCGGATGGCAGCCGCCACCCGGACGGGGTAGCTCTGGATCACCTGCACGGGCGGCCACGGGCCGCCCCCAGCCTCGGGAGAACGTTCCATGACTGGTTGGCCGCCGCTGCGTTGGACCACGGGCACAGCCCTGGTCCTCGCCTGCTCCCTGTCCACCGCCGTGCTGCCCGCCGCGGCCCAAGCCGCGCCCGTCACACCGCCTGCCGCCGCCTGCACGGCGGAGACCGGTGCGTATCAGTGGCAGTTGGAGAAGAAGCTGAAGCTCCCCCAGGACGGCCGGATGTCCCCGGCCGACTGCGTCGCCCTCAAGAAGCTCCAGACCCGGCTGAAGATCAAGCCGGTCAACGGGGCCGCCGACATCAAGACCTACCGGCTGCTGCTGGTCGACGAGGTGAAGAAGAACCCCAACGCGAACAAGCGGTGCCCGGCGCCCAACTACCGGCTGACCTGCGTCGACCTCTCCCGGCAGATCCTGTGGGTGCAGAAGGGCAAGAAGATCATGTTCTCGCCCATCCCCATCCGCAGCGGCAGGAAGGGGCTGGAGACCCGTACCGGCTGGCAGCGGATCTACCGCAAGAACAGGACGTTCTTCTCCACGGTCTACGACGGCGCACCCATGCCGTACTCGCAGTTCTTCAACGGGGGCCAGGCTCTGCACGGCACCCCCAACGACCTCTTCACGTCGGGGTCGGGCGGCTGCATCAACATGTACCTCAAGGACGCCGAGCGCCTGTACAAGTACCTCAAGATCGGTGCCAGGCTCTACATCTTCGGCCGCAAGCCCACCCGCGCCGTACAGACGCCCGAGTCCCACGACGACCGGCTGATCGCGGAGGCGTTCGGCGCACAGGGAATCCCCGAGGCGGGCACGCAGGGCGGCTGATCCCGAACGGCGACCGGGACGGGGAGGCGGACGGCGAGGCCGCCCTCGTACGTCCCGGTGCCGGTGCCGGTCCTGGTCCCGGTGCCGGTGCCGGTGCTGGTCCCGGTGCCGGTGCCGGTGCCGGTGCTGGTCCCGGTGCTGGTCCCGGTGCTGGTCCCGGTGCTGGTCCCGGTGCCCGCGCGCATTACCTCCGGGGTAATCGACCGCTCTCCCCTCCCCCGGCAGGATCAGGTGCATCCGGCGGGCACCCCCGCCGGGATCCGGCCGCAACAGCGAGGAGAGCTCCATGTCCGTCACACCCACCGCCACCGCAGCGGGTTCAGCCACCACCGTGAGTGCCGTCGCCGAAGAGACCCGGGCCGTCGTTCAGGAGTTCCTGACCGCCCGGCTGGCCGGGGACACCGAGCGGCTCGTCGAGCTGTTCGCCGACGAGGTCGACTGGCTGCTCGCCGAGAACCCCGCCGTCCCGTGGATCCGCCCGCGGTCCACCGGTGCCGAATGCGCCGCCCAGGCCGCGGAGGTGACGGAGCACACGGTGCCCGCGGACTCGCGCGCCTCCGTCGACACCCTCCTCGTCGACGGTGCCGACGCCGTCCTGATGGGGCACCTGTCGGGGACCATGCGTAAGACGGGGAGGTCCTTCGGGGGACCGTTCGCGCTGCGCCTCACCGTGGAGGGCGGCCGGGTCACCCGGCACCACCTGTACGAGAACAGCCTGTCGATCGCCGAGGCCTGCGCGCCGTAAGCGCGTCGTGGATCAGGCGCATTGCCACCGCCGCATTCGGAACCTTTCGGCCCCGCAGGGTGTCTGACCACCCGTACGGCCCGTGTCGCGACGAGAGGATCTGTTCCGGATGATGCGCCGAGTTCGAATACTGCTGGTGAGCGCCCTGTTGCTGGTGACGGGCCAGGTGATGGCGTCCGCGCCGGCCTCCGCCGTCATCGGCGGCTCGAAGAGCACCTACGGCCCGTGGGCGGTGCGCATGCTCATCGACGGCAACCCGACGTGCACGGGGACGGCGGTCGCACGTGAGTGGATCCTCAGCGCCTCGCACTGCTTCTACGAGCAGGCGCTGCCGGTCGCCGACAAGCGGATCTCGTTCCGCGTCGGCAACCTCGACGTGCGGAAGGGCACCACGGTCCGTCCGGTGCCGGGCTCACGCGCGGGAAGCGACGCCGACATGATGCTCATCAAGGTCGCGCCGCTGCCGGCGAAGGTCCGCACGGTGAGCCTGGCCACCGCCGGTGTCCGCATCGGCCAGACGGTGCGTCAGTACGGATGGGGCGCCACCTGCACCGACGACGAGAACAGCTGCCAGTCCCCCGTGCTCAAGCAGTCGGACCTGCGGGTCGTCCGGCCCAACGACCCGCGCTGCGCCGGATACACCGCACCGGGCGGCCCCGACTTCTGCATGGAGAAGGTCTCCGGGATCCCGGCGGGCGGCGACTCCGGAGGCCCGGTGACCAGCATCTCCCCGCAGGGCACCGAGACCCTCCTCGGCGTCTTCAACGGCTCCGACCGCGAGGAGACCGCCCAGGCCGGGGAGATCTCCCAGCAACTCGCCTGGATCCGCTCGGTCGTCCGGGGCTAGGCGCCGGGCGGAACGTACGGCGCGGCGCCGTGTCCCCTCTGCGGCGCCGTCGTGGCTGGTCTCGCAGTTCCCCGCGCCCCTGTGGGGCGCGTGCGGGGCGGGTCGGAACGGGGCGGGCGCGCCGTAGGACCCGTACGCCTGCCGCGCCGTAGGAGGCATGGGGCGCGGACGTCTAGGAACGCTGCGCCTGGTCCGGGCGGGGCGCCTTGAAGCACGTGCGGTCCTTCGTCGGCAGTTTGCCCGTGGCCAGGTACCGGTTGACCTCGTCGTCCACGCACGTGCTGCCGTAACGCCCGTAGAGGCCGTGCCGGTTGGCGCCCTTGAGGGTGAGCAGTGCGGAGCTCGGCAGCATGTCGTGGAGGGCGACGCTGCTGCGGTAGGTGGTGCGCGGGTCGCCGGTGGCGGCCACGATCAGCGCCTTGGCGTCGCGCTCGACCCGGGTGGGCTCCTCGCGCGGCCGGTCCCAGAACGCGCACGGGCCGATGTTGTGGGTGATCGGGCCGAACACGGGGTGTGCGGCCCGGCTGCGTTCGACGTCCCGCCAGTAGGCCCGGGGGTCGCGCGGGGCGGCCACGTCCCCGCAGAGGACCGCGTGCTGCACGCCCGAGGGTTCGGCGCCGCCGTTGAGCACGTAGCGCAGCGCCGCCGCGAAATCCGGTGACAGCGCGGTCGGCGCCGCTCCGCCCGCGGCCTTGGCCAGTACGGACATCTGCTCGCTGAAGGAGGCCCGCGCCGGGTCGGTGTCGTCCGCCGTGGCCGTGAAGAGGAGGGCGGGCACCTGGGTGTCGTCGAGTTGGAAGGAGTCGGTGCCGGTGCCTACCTTCAGCGGCCTCCGCGCGGACGCCGCGACGATGCGGTCGATGGTGGCGAGCACCGCCGCACGGGTGCGGCCCAGGCCGTAGGTGTCGTGACGCTTCGCCGCCCAGGCCGCCCAGTCGGCGAGCGCCTTCTCGTTCTCGCGCTCGGATCCCTTGAGCATCCGGGGACCGTAGTCGTCCGGGGCGAACGCGCCGTCGAGCACCACCCGGTCGTACCGGCCGGGGAACATCTGCGTGTAGACCGTGCCCAGATAGGTGCCGTACGAGTAACCCAGGTAGGAGATCTTCCGCTCGCCGAGGGCGCCGCGGATGACGTCCATGTCGCGGGCGGTGTTGCGGGTGGTGACGTGCGGGAGCACCGAGGTACGGGGGAATGCGGAGCTGCGCGGGAGTACGGAGGCGCCGGCGGAGCGGCACTTGGCGGCCAGGTTCTTCTGCAGGGCGACCTGGCGGTCGAAGCCGGCCCGGCCCGCGCCCGCCGAGAACCAGGCCGTCCCGACGGGCCAGCCGCAGTCCAGGGGAGTGCTGCGGCCGACGAAGCGGGGGTCGAAGCCGACGATGTCGTAGCGCGGGCCGACGTCCTTCATCGCCTTGCGGATGACCGGCGGGACCTGGAGGGCGGGGCCGCCGGGCCCGCCGATGTTGAGGAGGATCGTGCCGATGCGGCGGCGGGTGTCGGTGGCCTTGAGCCGGGAGACCGCCACGGTGATCGTGCGCCCCCGGGGGTCGGCGTAGTCCAACGGCACGGTCAGGTCGGCGCATTGCAGGCCGGTGCCGTCCATGGCGCGGCCCGCCGTGTCCTGGGGACTCCGGGCGCAACTGCCCCAGTCGGGGCGCTGCTGGTAGTAGCGGTCGAGCGGCGCCCCGGAACCACGTCCGGCGGGCGCCTCGGCGGCTGTGGCCAGGGCGGGGGTCGTGCCGAGGCAGGCGGCGATGGCCAGCCCGGTGGCGGAGGCGCGGCGCACGGCGGGGCGAAGAGGGGGCACGGGTCTCCGTAAGGGATGAGAAGGATGGGACGGGTGGGGCGGGGTGGACCGGCCCGGGAGGGCCGGCATCCTGAGCACCGGATGCCCGGTGCGACCGCATGCCCCGAGGCTAGGAACCAGACCCGGTACGGCACATCGCCCACGGGCACGAGGACCCCGGTCCCGCCCGCTCCCCCACCCGGGACCAGCGGCCCACCCTGCCTCCTCCTGTGGAAGGAGGCCCGGCGTCCGGGCTCCGCCGGGAACACCGCCCCGCCCGGTGCCGCATCCGCCGGATTCACGGTGGCGCATCCACCTGATGCGCGGCACCGCATCCGCCGGGTCCGCGTCGGCGCGGTGGCTGGTTCGCGTCCACGCAGGTAGCTGGTTCGCGTCGGCCAAGGCGGCTGCTGGACGTCCACGGTTCACCACGTCCACACGCGCGGGTCATCCGGTCCACACGCACGGCCGTGATCATCTTGCGCATGACCTCCACTTCCCGGGCCTTCCGCCCCGCCACCGCCGGTTCGGCTCTCGCCCTCGCCGTCTCCGCCGCGCTCCTCTCCCCTGCCTCCCCGGCACACGCCGCGGGCAACGCGGTCCCCACCTACGAAGTGAAGATCAACCTCACGGCTTCGGCACTCGACGCGTCCCACGCCCCGAGCTCGGCCGTCCGGTCGGCGTTCGGCATCACCGGTTCCGCGAAGGCGCGCTCGTACAGCTACTACGACACCGACGCCCGCGCCCTCGACGCCGAGGGGTGGAGCGTCCGGCTGCGCCACAAGGACGGCTCGTCCTTCGAGGAGACGTACAAGAAGCGCTTCCCCGTCACGAACGGCGACCTCGACGCGGCCCTGAACACGGCCAACGCCGCGGGCTTCAGCAGCAGCGACACCAACTACAAGGCCGAGGTCGACTGGGGCTACGGCAAGCAGACCCTGAGCTTCAGCACCGAGAAGAAGCGCAGCGCCTCCGGCTACTCCGGCACGTCCATGCCGTCGAGCGACACCGGCCGCGGCTGGCTGGTCAACGACATCCCCGGCAAGCTGAAGGACGCGAAGGCGAGCGGCTGGGGTGCGAGCACGCTGGGCGCGTCCCGCGCGCACGGCCCGGTGACGGCGAAGGTGTACAGCGGTGCGTGGGGCGGCTCCGACGACGTCGGCATCGAGGTGCTGCCGGTGGTGGGTGCGAGCGGCTCGGGTACGGAGTACGTCGTCGAGCTGTCGTTCAAGACCGACGACCCCGCCGCGGCGGCCGAGCTGCACAAGGACTCCATCGCCGTCGCCGAGGCCAAGGGCTGGCTGTACCGCGGCGACATCCTCAAGACGCAGCTCATTCTCGACCGCTACTAGTCACCGGGCGCGCGGCGGGTGGCGCCGGACGCGCTTCGTTCACCGAGGGATCGCCCTGACGTCATGAACGCGTCTCTCCGCGTTGCGCGCGGCTGCAGATCATGAAGTCGCCGCCATGGGCCTCCACCCATGTGCGAAGTACAAGGGAGTTCTTCAGATGAATCCGCGTCTCCTGTGCCGCCCCGCCGCCGTGGTGCTGCCGCTGTCCACCGTGCTCGCGCTCACGACCGTCGTGGGCACCGCCGACGCGACCCCGACGTGGCACCACCACCCGGACCGTGCCCGGGTCGTCTCCACCTCGACGCTGCCGGACATTCCGCTGGGCGCCTTCAGCAACCGGCTGCTGCCCGGCACCGTCGGCAACGACCGCGGAGTCGACCTGGGCGGCATCGGCAGCGACCTGTACCCGGCCGAGCGGCGCGGCGAGTACTGGACCGTCACCGACCGCGGTCCCAACGGCCAGATAGAGGTGGGCAAGGAGAAGCGGCGCACCTTCCCGGTGCCCGGGTTCAACCCGGCGATCGTGAAGATCCGCACCGTCGGCGGGCGGGTCCAGGTGCTGCGGTCGATCCCGCTGACCACCGCGGGCGGCGCGCCCGTGACCGGTCTGCCGAACCAGGCGGGCCGCGACGAGGCCCCGTACAACTACGACGCCACGAAGCCGCTGGCGTACAACCCGAACGGCCTGGACACCGAGGGCCTCGTCCGGGACAGGGACGGCAGCTTCTGGCTGGTGGACGAGTACGGGCCCTCGCTGGTGCACGTCTCGGCGCACGGCCGGGTCCTCGCCCGGCACGTCCCCAAGGGGCTGAAGCTGACCGGGGCCGGTTACCCGGTGATCGAGTCGCTGCCCGCGGTCCTCCTCAAGCGCAAGCTCAACCGCGGCTTCGAGGGGCTGGCGCTGCTGCCGGGCGGCGACCTGGTCATCGGCCTGCAGAGCCCGCTGCTCAACCCGGGGAAGAAGGAGGGGGAGGAGTCGCGGACGACGCGGCTGCTGCGCTTCTCGCCCCACAAGAAGAAGGTCACCGCCGAGTACGCCTACCGCTTCGACGCCGTCGGGACCGTGGAGCCGGGCCAGACCAAGACGTCCGAGCTCAAGCTCTCCGCGCTGGTCGCCCTCGGCGGCGACCGGCTGCTGGTCCAGGAGCGTACGAACAAGTCCACACGCCTGCACGAAGTGCGGCTGCGGCCCGCCGACAACATCCTGAACTCCCGCTGGGAATCCGCCACTTCACCCTCCCTGGAGCAGCTCGACGACCCGGCGGCGCACGGCGTCCCGGTGCTGCGCAAGCGCCTGGTGGTCGACCTGAACAAGGTGAAGGGCGTGCCCGGCAAGATCGAGGGCATCGCCGTCGAGGGCTCCTCCACGCTCGTCCTGCTCAACGACAACGACTTCGGCATGACGGACGGGCCGAAGGCGTTCGACGCGCGGGGCCGGCTGGTCGACAGCGGCGTCGAGACCACCCTCGTACGGGTAAAGCTGCCCCGTTCGCTGCGCTGAGCCGATCGCCTTAATCGTTTCCGTTCGGATCTTCCGGCACGGGACAATGGGGTTACCTGAAACAGGAGAAACCCCATGGCTTCCGCTCGCATCCGTCTCGACCACCTCATGCGCCTCGACGACCTCGCCCAGGCCGTCGAGATCGGTCACGTCTCACGCAGGTCGCACCCTGAACTGCCGCTGTCGATCTACGCGTACACCCGGACCTGCCAGTACGAACAGCACTGGACCGAGGTGACCACGCGCTGCCGCGGTCTGGTGGTCGACGACGAGAGCGGAGAGGTGGTGGCGCTGCCGCTGCCGAAGTTCTTCAACGCGGCCGAGCACGCGCGGGATCGCCCGTACGCACCGGCGCTGCCCGACGAGCCCTTCGAGGTGTACGACAAGGTCGACGGCAGCCTCGGCATCGTCTTCCACCACTCCGGCCGCTGGCACGTCGCCTCCAAGGGCTCCTTCATCAGCGAACAGGCCACCTGGGCACGCCGGTTCCTCGCGACCAAGGACTGCGGCGGGCTCGTACCCGGCACGACCTACCTCGCGGAGATCCTCTACCCGGAGAACCGCATCGTCGTGAACTACGGCGAGCGGCGCGACCTCGTGCTGCTCGCCGCGTTCGGCCCCGACGGCGCCGAAGTGCCGCTCGCCGAGGCCGCCGTGGGCTGGCAGCCGATCGGCTCGGTCGTGCGCGTGTGGCCCGCGATGCCGCTCGCAGAGCTGCTGGAGCTGAGCGCGTCGAGCACCCTGCCCGGCGGGGACGCCTCCACCGGCACGGACGCGGAGGGCTTCGTCGTGCGGTTCGCCTCCGGTCTGCGCACCAAGGTGAAGATCGCCGAGTACGTACGGCTGCACAAGGTGCTCACCGGGATCACCGAGCGGGACATCTGGCGGGGTTACGGGATCCAGCGCTTCCGCGACGCCGGCCGTCCGCCGAAGCTGGTGGCGCAGGCGGTCGGCTGCTCGATCGAGGAGGCGGCCGGCGGCACCCCGCTGGACGACCTGCTGGAGCAGGTGCCCGACGAGTTCGACGCCTGGGTACGGGGCGTGATCGCCCGGCTCGACAGGGAGCTGGCGGAGCGGGAGCTGGCCATCGACGCGGCGTACGCGACGATCTCCCCTCTCGGGGGCGACCGGGCCGTGTTCGCGCGCGCCGCGCAGGAGCTGCCGGCCCGCGAGGTGCGGGCGGCGATGTTCCAGCGGCTGGAGGGACGGCCGACCGAGCTGGTGGTGTGGCGTTCCCTGAAGCCGGTGAGTGCCGACCCGTTCAAGACCGACGAGGACAGCGGAACCGCGTCCGTGGAACCCGTAAAGCACGTAAGGCCCGAAAAGCATGTAAAGCCTGAGAGGCTCGTCAAGCCCACCAAGCCCGTGAGGCGCGCGGCGCCTGTCGCGGCTGTGGGGGCCGCAGCGCCCGCGCCGCCCGCGCTGCCGGTGGTGCATGTGATGACCGGTCTTCCGGCGTCCGGCAAGACCACCGCGGCCCGCGCCCTCCAGGCGGAGTCCGACGGCCGGATCCGGCGGGTCAACCTCGACGACCTGCGGGCGATGCTCGACCTGCCCGCCTCCCGCGTCCGCGACGAGTCCCCCGAGGGCCGCGCGCGCTCGTTCGCGCGTGAGCAGACCGTCCTCTCCGTCCAGGACACGGCGGTGCGGGCGGCCGTCGACGACGGCTTCGACGTGGTCGTCGACAACACGCACCTCACCCAGCACATTCCGAAGCGGCTCAAGGCGGCGGTGGCGGGGCAGGCGGTGTTCGTGGTGCACGACTTCACCGACGTACCGGTGGACGAGTGCGTACGGAGGGACGCCGCGCGCGACAACCCGGTCGGCGAGGACGTCATCCGGATACTGGCCGACAAGCACGCCAAGGCGAGGAAGGGCGGGTGGCGGCTGACCGCCGACTGGTTCAACGACCAGACACCGGTGGCCCCTTACGTCCCCGACCCCGCGCTGCCTTCGGCGGTCATGTGCGACATCGACGGCACGCTGGCGCTGACCGGCAACCGGGGCCCGTTCGACTTCACCCGCTGCGGCCTCGACGTGCTGAACCCGTCCGTGCGGGACGCCCTGCTCGCCTTCCGGCAGGCCCACGGCGACACGCTCGTGCTGCTGTCGGGGCGCGGCGAGGAGTTCCGGGAGCAGACCGAGGACTGGCTGAAGCGGCACGACGTGCCGTACGACGAGCTGTGGATGCGGCCCGCCCGCGACCAGCGGCGCGACGACGTCGTGAAGGCCGAACTCTTCGACGCGCACGTCCGCGAGCGGTTCGCGGTACGGGTCTCGCTGGACGACCGGGACCGGGTGGTGGAGCTGTGGCGCCGGATGGGGCTGCCCACCTGGCAGGTGAACTACGGCAAGTTCTGACCTTCACGGGCCGGGCCGGGCGTCAGGAGCCGGGCCCGGCCCGTCCCGTCAGGCGGTGCTGAGCGGGTGGACCGCCGTGGCGGAGCGCGGGGGCCAGGCGCGGGGGGCGAGGATGCCGAGGACGTAGGCGCGGGCGACGAGGGCGGGGCGGGTCGCGGCTCCGAGGATTTCCCGCAGCCGGCTGAGGTGGTAGTCGACCGTCTGCCGGGACAGCTTCAGCGAGGTGGCGATGTCGCCGTTGCTGCTGCCCTCCGCCAGCAGCGACAGTATCCGGACCTGCGCGGCGGTGAGCGCCGGATGGGCCTCGTGGGCGAGGCTCTGATGGGTGACGACGGCCCAGACGTGCCGGGCCCGGGCGGCGGAGTGGCCGACGGTGGTCAGGTGGAGCTGTGCGCGGCGCCGGCGCCCCTCGCTGTCGACGAGCAGCGCCGATGTCTCCACCCGTCTGGTGCGACGGGCTATCAGGCCGTTCCACCTGCGGTGCAGCCGGTCCAGGCCGGGCTCGGGGGCGAGCAGGGTGTGCGCGCGGCGGCCGACCAGGTCGGGCGGGCTGAGGTGGAAGAGTGCGGCAGCCGCCGTGCTCGCCTCGACCACGCGCCCGTTCGCCGACAGCAGTGCGCAGGGCAGGCCGCTGTGGTCGCGCAGTGCCCGCAGACTCTCCTCGGCCTCCTGCCGCTGGGCCATGGCGCGGAGGTGGTCCGTGATGTCGACGTAGATTCCGGCGACGCAGGTGCGCGCGTTCTCCCGCACGGGGAAGCGGTGGCCCACCGCCTGGCCCGCGCTGCCGTCCGCGCGCCGGTAGCCGAGGGTGTGGCGCACCGGCGTGCCCCGGGCGAGTACCTCCTGGTCGAGTGCGCGGAACCGGTCGGCCTCGGCGGGGGCGTCGAAGTCCTCTATGCGCCTGCCCGCGAGTTCCTCGGGAACGGTGCCGTAGAGGTGCGCGTAGGCGTGGTTGGCCCACAGGTAGCGTCCTTCGCTGTCCCGGATGAAAGCGGCGGCCGGGGCGAGGTCAACGAGGCCCGCGAAGGCGGCGTACCGGCGCGGGGGTTCGGGCGGGGGCTCGGGAGCGGGATCGGGCGTGGGTTCGGGCGGGGCGTCGGCGTCGGGCCGGGCGTCGGCGTCGGGCGGGGCGTCGGCGTCGGCGTCGAGCTTGGCCCCGGCGTCGGGCTTGGCGTCGGGCCGGGCCTCGGGCTTGGCGTCGGGCCGGGCCTCGGGCTTGGCGTCGGGCCGGGCCTCGGGCTTGGCGTCGGGCCGGGCCTCGGGCTTGGCGTCGGCCTCCCAGCGGAACAGGGGAAAGGTGCCCAGCAGTGCCTTGAGAGTGGAATCGTCCAAAGCGGTGTCTCCGTCCATGTGCGGCTCCTCACAGAGGCCGGCAGGCCGTCGGGGAACCCTTCCGGTTTCCCAACACGGCGTGCGACTCAGGCATTTGCCTGAGCGGCAGGCGTCCCCGATGGTGCTGCGGGCACCTGCCGACTGGTCTCCTTGAGTGTGCGGGTGAACACTCCCCGCGACGTACACCGGATGATCCCCCCGTGCTCTACGCGCATCAACCGGCCCGTACGACGGCACGTACCCCATATCACGCATCACACGGACGAATGGAGACGAACTTCAGTGAGCAAGGTGCTGTTAGTGCATGCCAAGGGTGGTCCGCCGCTCGGTCACGTCCTGTCCAGGACGGCCGCGAGGGCGGAAGTGCACCTGCTGGCGCTCAGCGCTCTTCCTCCCTCCGTGGAGGACGCCGCCCGGAGGCTGTGCGCCTCGGTCGTGACGCCGTCCGACGCGCAGCGCTCCGACCTGGTGTCCCTGATCGTTTCGCGGGCGGGGGCCGTGGGCGCGGACGCGGTGCTCACCTTCTCCGAGTACGCGGTGGTGGCCGTTGCCGAGGCGTGCGGGGCGCTCGGTCTCGCCGGGGCCGGCAGCGCGGCGGCGCTCGCCCGTGACAAGCGGCTGATGCGGCGCCGCTGGCAGGAACACGGCCTGCCGCAGCCCGAGTTCAGGCCGGTGGCCACGGAGGCGGAGCTGCACGAGGCGGCCGGATCGCTGCCCTTCCCGCTGCTCCTCAAGGCGGCCTGGAGCGCGGGTTCCACCGCGCACCAGATCATCCGCTCCCCGCACGAGGCGTCCGCCGCCTGGCACCGTTCGCGCGAAGTGATGGCCGAATCGGCCCTGTTGGGGTTCTCGGAGCTCCATGTGGCGGAGGCGGACGCGGACTTCGTGGTCGAGCAGATCGTGACCGGTACCGCTGCGGACTGGTTCGAGGAGCCGGGCTGGGGCGACTACGTCAGCGTCGAGGGCGTCGTCGCGGACGGCACCTTCCACCCGGTCTGTGTCAGCGGCCGGATGCCGACGGTCGAGCCGTTCACCGAGCGTGCGGGCATCACCCCGGCGCTTCTCTCGCAGGACGCCCAGGACCGTGTCGTGGCCCTCGCCCGGGAGTCCGTCGACGCCCTCGGGCTGCGGGACTGCGGGATCCACACCGAGATCAAGCTCGGTGCGGACGGCCGGATGTGGCTGATCGAGACGGCCGCCCGGTTCGGCGGTGCGATGACGGTGCCGCAGATCGAGGAGGTCTTCGGGCTCGACCTCGTCGGCATGCTCGTCGACCACCTCCTCGGCCGCCCGGTCGAGTGGCCGGGGCGGACCCTCGCTCCGGCGCAGGCGCGCGGGGCGGCGGGTTCCCTGGTCGTGCTCGCGGTCGACGGCGGGGGCGATGCCTGGCCGGAGCGCAAGGTCTGGGACTTCTCCGTGGTCGCGGCGGACGTGCCGCTCGGCCGGGGCAGCGAACTGTCGGTGGTCGCGGAGAGTTCGCTCGCCGACGGCAGCCTCGTACCGGTCTACGACCCGGCGGCGGGCGCCAACACCATGGCGGCCCTGTGCCTGCTCTCCGCCACCGACGCGCAGACGGTGCTCCGCGACTTCGAGACCCTGGTGGACTCCCTGCCCAAGGTCCTGCCCTCCGCACAGCCGTCCACGCAGCCCGCCGCACAGGCATCCGCACAGCCCGCCGCACAGCCGTCCACGCAGCCCGCCGCTCAGTCCGCCGCGCAGCCCGAGGAGGCCTCCCGATGACCGCCCCGCTCCTCACCGGCAACGCCGAACCGGCCACGGACCGCACGGTCGTCGGCGAGAACCTCTCGCTGCCGCTGTTCCGTACGCTCTCGGGGGTCCTGGCCGGTCATCCGTACCTCAAGGTCGTCGTCGACCGTGCCGAGAACACCTGGCACCTGCTCGACACCGCCGCGCACCCCTTCCACGTCGACTACATCGCCACCCGCGTCCTGGGCATGGAACTCGCCGCGCTGGACGCCGGACTGGACGCCTTCAACGCCTCCGTCTACATGGATCCCGGGCGCCGCTTCCTGCTCGGTGTGCTGTCCCTGCACACCGACGAGGACGCGGAGGGCCGCGAGCGCACCTTCCTCGTCCTGGAGACGACCGAGGCCGACACCATGCACGGCGAACTGCTGGAATTCTTCTACGAGTTCGTACGGGAACGGGTCGACGGCAGGTTCCCGGTGCTGCTCAAGCCCGCCAACCACGGGCAGGAGGAGGAGCTGGCCGCGATCAGCGAACTGCGCGTGCCGCGCATCCTGAGCCACGAGCTCTTCGGCTCCAGGACCCGGACACCGCTGAACCCGGGCGAGGCCACCGGACGGCTGCGGTTCTTCCGTACGAACGAGGAGTACGCGGCGTCGGCGGCAGGGCTCGGCTGGGCGGACATCGTGGCCATGCCGTGCCTGCCGGACGACGTGCCCCGGGTGGCCGGATTCCTCAACACCGCGCCGATCACCCCGCTTTCGCACACCAACGTCCTCGCCTCCGGCTGGGGCATACCCAACGCGATCGTGCGCGACCTGGAGCAGCTCGTCGAGAAGGACGGGCTGGACGGCGCGTGGGTCCGCTACCGGGTGTGCGAGGCCGAGATATCCCTGGAGCGGCTGGAGCACGATCCCGGCCTGCGGGCCCCGGCCTGGCACCAGCAGCGCATCCGCCTGGAGCCGCCCCTGCTCGAAGACGCCCCCGTACTGGCCCTGCACCGGCTGCGCAGCGTGGACCGGGACCGGTACGGCACCAAGGCGGCCAACCTCGGCGAGCTGCACCACGTGCTCGACAGCCGTACGGCCGATCTGACGGCCTTCTACGGACGGCCCCGCCCGCCGCGCGACGACCTCTACGGGCACCTCGCGGCCCGGCTCGGTCTCGGCGCACCTTCCTCGGCCGAACCGGCCCGGCTCGGCCATGGCGCACCCTCGTCGGCCGAACTCCGCGCCAGGGCGGCCGACTTCGTGGCCTCGACGGTCGACGCCCCGGAGGGCGTCGCGCTCCCCTTCGCGCTCCAGCAGCGCTTCCTCGCCTCCTCCCCCGCCATCCAGCAGGGCATCGGCAAGCTCAAGATGGCGCTCGAACTCGATGCCACCGACGTCCTGGACTCGCTCTGCCTGCAGCTCCAGCACCTGATCCGGCAGACGCCCCTGCCCGAGTCCGTCACCCGGCAGATCGTCCAGGCCTTCCCCGCCGCGGCCTCGCGCGGACGTCTGGTGGTGCGCTCCTCGTCCAACGCCGAGGACCTCCCCGGCTTCTCCGCCGCGGGCGTCTACGACTCCGTCACCACCGTCCACTCCGTCGGCGAGCTCCTGGACGCGGTACGCCAGGTGTGGGCCTCCCTGGTGTCGCCGCGCAGCGTGCGGCTGCGCCACCAGGTCGGCATCTCGCTGGACGACACGTACATGGGCGTGATCGTCCAGGAGTACGTGCCCGCCTCGCTCGGCGGCGTCCTGGTGACCTGCAACCCGACCCGTCGCGAGGACTTCCGCAACGTCTACCTCAACTGCTCCCCCGGCTCCCCCGAGCAGGTGGTCGACGGCTCGGTCCTGCCGCAGCAGTACCTGTACAACACGGTGGAGGGCGGCGGCCGGACCGTCGCCCTGGGCTCCTGGGGCGAGGCCCTGTCCGCCGCCACCCGGGCCCGCCTCTCCGACCTGTCCCTGACCGGGCGGCTGCTGCAGTCCCACTTCAGCGGGTCGGGTCTCGGCGGGGCGGACACCGGCGGTTCCGCATCCGGCGGGTTCGACGTGGACAGGCCGCTGGACATCGAGTGGCTGATGACCGGGTCGGGCGACTTCCGGCTGGTCCAGATCCGCCCGTACGCGCTGTGAGGCGGCTTCCCGGCAAGGGGACGGCGGCGGGGGCAGGCAGCGGGCTGACGGACACCGCCCGGCGGATCATCCGGCTCAACTACGGCTTCCAGCTGCTGTTCAACCTGCTGTGGTGGATGCCGGTGTTCTACGCCTACCAGAAGGCGGCCGGGCTCTCGGACGGGCAGATCTTCGGCATCCAGAGCATCTACTACGTGGCCTTCTGCCTGTTCGAGATCCCGACCGGGCTGATCGCCGACCGGATCGGCACCCGCAACTGCCTGCGGGCCGGGGCGGTGGTCATGACGGCGGCGAACCTGGCTCCGGTGTTCAGCGCCTCGTACACCGGCTTCCTCGTCCACTTCCTCGCGATCGCCGCGGGCCGCTCGCTCACCTCGGGCGCGGCGAGCGCCTATCTGTACGACGGGCTGCGGGCCGAGAAGTGCGACGCGCACTATCTGAAGGCGGAGGGCACCGCGCGGGCCCTGGGTCTCGCGGCGAAGGTCGTGTGCTGGCCGCTGGTCGGGCCCCTGATGGCCGTCGCGCACGCGGCCCCGTACGTACTCAGCGCGGTCAGCGCGGCGGGCTCCCTCGCCTGCGCCCTCGCACTGCCCCGGCTCGCGGGAGCGGGCGGCGGGCCTGGCGGCGGTACCGGCGGCAAGGAGGCCGGCGGTACGGGGAAGGCGGTGGCTGGGCGGGCGGACGGCGGGCGCAGGGGCGGCGCCTTCCTGCGGGACGCGGGTTCCGCACTGCGCTGCGTCGCCTCCTCGCGGTGGCTGGCCCTGGTGATGGTGCAGGGCGTGGCGGTCTTCACGCTGTCCCGGATCTGCCAGGTCAACCTCTTCCAGCCGATCCTGCTCGACCACGGCATCGCGGAGGCCTCGCACGGCGGGGTGCTGGCCGCGATGACGGTGGCGGAGGCGGTGGCCTCGGCCCGCCCCCAGTGGCTGAGCCGTCGTCTGACACCGGTCGCCTGGGTGTCGGTCCTGAGTCTCGCGCTCGCGGGCACCCTGGCGGCGATGACGTTCGGCGGGCCGTGGGCCGTGGTCGCGCTGCTCTGCCTGTTCGCCGCCGCGACCGGTTTCGCGTACCCGGTCCAGCGCAAGCTGGTGAACGACGCGGTGCCCGCGCACGCACCGCGCGCCACGCTGCTGTCGGTCGAGAGCATCGTGGACCGTGGGGTGTGCGCGCTGGCCGCGGTCGCGGCGGGCGCCTACGTCTCGGCCGGGCACCTGGACGCCCTGCTGTGGCACAGCGCGCTCGCCACGGCAGCGCTGCTCGGGGCCTTCCAACTGCTCCTGCGCAGCGGGGTGATGCAGCGGGACCGCGCAGGGGTCCCGGCGGCGGACATGTCGCGGAGCGGCTGACCGGGCGCGGGCGGAGGCGGGCCGCATTCCGGCCGGGTGCCGCCTCCGCCCGCGGGCGGACGCCCGGCCCGCGGCTTCGGCCCGCGGCTTCGGCCCGCGGCTTCGGCCCGCGGCTTCGGTCAGCGGGACCGGTCAGCGGGACCGGTGGCCGAGGAGCTCGATCAGTCCCGTCGGGAGGAACGCGGGCCGGTGGGGCCGTCCGACCTGGTAGGGCAGGTAGCCCAGCGAGGCGGCGACCTTGACCTCCTCGGCCGTCTCCGCCTGGTAGACGAGCCGGCAGCGGCCCGCGTCCGTCTTGGCGCGCTGCCAGAGGGTGGGCGCCGGTTTGCGTTCCGCCTCGGTGCGGGGGGTGAGGATCCGGTCCCCGAAGTCCTTCCAGGCGAAGGGCGCGGAGCCCCGCCACGTGGCGTCGACCTCCTTCTTCAGCCTGGCGGCACGCTCGGCGTCGGTGGTGCCCCAGGAGGGCGGCACGTTGGTGATCAGGCCGATCCGGATGTGCCGTTCGCGCAGGGAGCGCAGATAGGAGGCCGCGCCCGGCAGGTAGCCGATGCTGCCGTCGGCGGCGGTGTGCACGAGGGTCTCACCCAGGTCGAAGTACACGACGGGGCAGGCGCGTTCGGTGCCCGTACGGACGGAAGGGGCGGGACCCGTGGCGCCGCTCGCGGTCCCGGGCACGGCCGCGCTCGCCGTGGCGCAGAGCACGACCGACGCCAGGGCTGTACCCAGCGCGAGGCCCGCACGGGCCGGGCCCCTGGAGGGGGATCTGTTCATGGCGGCGTCGCCCTTCTCCTTGCGCACCCGCGAGGATGCGCTGTCTTCCGGTCATGACACCTCACCGGCGCGAGGTTTCCCGCACGCCCTACCCCCGAATACCCCGCGACAGTCGGGACGCGGGTGAACTCCCTTGAAATCTGCCGAGGTTGTGAGGGGTTGTCGGCTTTCGGACACCACTCTTCCCACGAGAGTCCTTCAACTCACCTCAGGGGCAACGGAGTTCGAGTTCGGTATCCACCGGGCATCGCGGGCGGAACCGCACCTTCCGCACTTCTCAGTCGCCACCGGGGGGACAGCTCACGGTCCGTCAACTCGCGGGTAGCATCGCACGATGATCGGCTCCGCTCCCCACCGCGGGCCGACCGGAACCGTCCCCCACCCGAGGATCTCGATGACATCCATACCCGAGGCGCTGTTGTGGTGCCTCAGCGCAGGTACGGCCGCCGCCGTGGTGCTGGCGGCGGCCGTGGTCCGCGCGCGGATGCAAAGCGCCGGCCTTCGACAGAGCCTCACCGCGTCCGAGGGGCAGAACACCGCCTCCCTGCACGCCAACACCGAACTCAACGCCCGTCTGCGGGCCGTCGAGGCGGAGATCCAGCATCTCGCCGGCGCCCGGCTCCCCGATCTGGCGCTGGCCCTCGCCCACCCGCACGTGCCCGTGCGCGGCCTGCTCGACAGCCGCTTCGCGGGCACCGGAACGGACCGTGCGCTGAGCGCCGTACTGGAACGGACCGGCGAGGCGGTCACCAAGGAGCGGGAGCGCGTCGACGCGGCTGCCCAGTCCACGCTGCGCGGCGCGACCACCACCATCCAGGCGCTGCTCTACCAGCTCCAGACGTCGCTCCAGGACATGCAGCACCGTTACGACGACCCGGCCGTCGCCCAGGACCTGCTGGCCGCCGACTTCCTCAACGAGCAGGCGCTGCGCCGCATTCAGACCACCGGCGTGGTCTGCGGGGCCTGGCCCGGGCTCACCCGGGAGGACTCCTACCTGGCGGAACTCGTCGTCGGTGCCTCGTCGCGGCTGCGCGGCTACGAGCGGGTGCAGGTCAGCAACCAGCTGCGCGACCCGGTCGCCGTGGTCGCCAGGGCCGTCGAGCCGATCGCGATCACCGTCACCGAGCTGCTGGCCAACGCGCTGCACCACTCGCACCACGGGCTGCCCGTCGCCGTCACGCTCCAGCAGGGCAACCGCGGTGCGTCGGTCATCATCGACGACTACGGCGTGGGCATGCACGCCGACGAACTCCAGCGCGCCAAGGAGCTGTTGTCGGGCGACGACCGGCTGATGTTCACCCAGCTCGGCGATCCGCCGCGGTCCGGTTTCGCCGCCGCGGGCCAGCTCGTGCGGCAGTACGGCTTCGGCGTGCACGTCGAGCCGTCCCCCTACGGCGGGGTGCGCGCCGTCGTGTACATCCCGGGCGACCCCCTCCTGACCGTGCTCGACGAGAGCAGCCGGCCCATGTCCGTGATGGCGCCGCTGCCGCACCACTCCGGCACACCGGACCGCCCGCACACCCCGCTGCCGTCCCGTACCGCACAGCGCTCCGCGGAGGGTCCGGAGGCTTCGGCGGGTTCACCCGCGGGTTCGTCGGGGCTGGTCGCGCAGTCCCCCGCACCCCTTCAGGACGATGCCGAACTCCCCCGCAGGCACCGGCGCAGGCCCGCCGCCGAGGTCGAACAGGGCGTCCCGCGCACCGAACCGGCCCCCGCGCGCACTCCGGAGGAGAACGCATCCCGCTGGGCCGCCCTCCAGCAGGGCACCGAATCCGGCCGGGCCGCAGCCCGAACCTCGCCCGGTGCCGAGCCCTCACCCGGTCCCGGGACCCCCCGGAGCCCCGAGCCCCCTCGTACCCCCGAAGGGAACGCACTCTCATGAACAGCCCCGCACGCCGCCGTGTCACCGAGGACAAGTCCTGGGTGCTGGCCCCGCTCCTGGAGCTGCCGCACGTCACGCACGCCGCGGTGATCTCCGGTGACGGCTTCATCGAGGGAGCCTCGCCCGGCCTTCGGCGCGAGGCGGCGGAGGGCGTCGCCGCGATGATGTCCGCGCTCCAGGGCGCCGGACGGGCGGTGACCGCGGCCTTCGCCGAACAGCAGGACGCGACCCTGCGCCAGACCGTCATCGAGTCCGAGGAAGGCTGGGTCTTCGCGATCCCCGCGGGGCGCAACACCTGCCTCGCCGTGTTCGCGGCACCCGAGGTCAACATGGGAGTGGTCGCCCACCACATGCAGGTCCAGGTGACCACCCTCGGCAACAAGGTCATGAACAGCCCGGCGCGGGATCTCGGCAGCCCCGCATGACCCCGCGCCAGAGCAACAGGCGCCTCGTACCGGCCTATCTGGCGACCGGCGGGCGCGCCACGCCCAGCCGCAACACGCTGGACAGGCTCTCGCTGCTGCGCAGTTCGGGAATGCCCGTCACCAGTGAGGTGCGCCCGCAGGAGCGCCGGATCCTGGAACTCCTCCAGCCCGGAGCGTTGTCTCTGGCCGAGGTGGCGGCCCACCTGGGGCTGCCCGTCAGCGTGGCGAAGGTCCTGGTGGCCGACCTCGTCGACGCCGGGCGGCTGTTCGCCCGTGTCCCCATTCCCGAAGCCGAGCAATTCGACCGGCAGATCCTGGAGAGGGTTCTCGATGGACTCCGCTCTCTCAAGTCCTGATTCCGCTCCCGCGCCTCCCGACCACGGTGCCATGTACCTGTCGGGCGCCGACCAGACCCTGGTCAAGCTCCTCGTCGCGGGCCCGTTCGGAGTCGGCAAGACCACTCTCATCCGGACGCTCTCGGAGACGCCGCCGCTGCACACCGAAGAGGTCATGACGCAGTCCGGCGCGATCGTCGACGACCTCGCCGGGGTCCGGAACAAGACGACCACCACCGTCGCCATCGACTTCGGGCGGCTCACGCTCCCCGGCGACCTGGTGCTCTACCTGTTCGGCACGCCGGGCCAGAAGCGGTTCCGGCCGCTGTGGCAGGACATCGCACGCGGCGCCCTCGGCGCCCTGGTCCTCGCCGACACCCGCCGCCTCGCGGACTCCTTCGAGGTGATGGACATCATCGAGGAGGCCGGGCTGCGCTACGCCGTCGCCGTCAACACCTTCCCCGACGCCCCGCACTACGACGCGGAGAAGCTCCGCGAGGCCCTCGACCTGCACCCCGACACACCGCTCGTCATGTGCGACGCCCGCGACCAGAACCAGTCCGTCGACGCGCTCATCGCCCTCGTCGGTCATGTACTGGCCCATACGCCCCAGGAGAATCCTTGACCTCCCCGCACCCACCAGGTGCCGCACCGCCGCAGGGCTGCCCCGCGCACGCCCACGGCGCGACCGACCCCCACGGAGCCACCCCCCACCACGCGACCGACCCCCACGGCGCGGCCACCCCCCACCGCGCGACCGCTCCCCAGGGCCACCCTCTCGACGGCGCCGACCACGACACTCTCGTCAGGCTCCACGACCCGGAGTTCGCCGCGGACCCGCACCGCTACTACGCGCACCTGCGCAGGTACGGGGCCCTCGCACCGGTGGAGATCGCGCCGGACGTGACGGCCATGCTGGTCACCGACTACCGCGCCGCGCTGGAGCTGCTGAACGACTCCGCCACCTGGTCCAAGGACTCGCGCGCCTGGATGGAGACGGTGCCGGCCGACTCGGCGGTCATCCCGATGCTGGGCTGGCGCGCCAACGCCCTCTTCAACGACGGTGACGTGCACCGCCGTTACCGCCAGGTGATCACCGACAGCTTCCGGCTCGTCGAACCGCACGAGCTGCGCGCCCGCGTGCGCCACGCCGCGGACACCCTCATCCAGGGCTTCGGCGCGACGGGGCAGGCCGACCTCGTCTCGCAGTACGCGCAGCTGCTGCCGATGCTGATGTTCAACAACCTCTTCGGCATGCCGGACTCGTACGGCCTCCAACTGATCGCGGCCGTCGGCGGGTTGATGGACGGGGCCTCGCCGGAGGAGGCCAACAACGCGAACGCGGCGTTCGAGGCGTACATCATGGAAATGGTCGCCACCAAGAAGGCGCAGCGCGGCCCGGACGTGACCTCGTGGTTCATGGACCACCCCAACGGGCTGTCCGACGAGGAGGTCATCCAGCAGATCGTGCTGACGATGGCGGCGGGCAACGAACCGCTGGGCAACCTCATCGGCAACGCGCTGTCGCGGATGCTCTCCGACGACCGCTACTACAGCACCCTCTCCGGCGGCGCGCTCACCGCGCGGGACGCCATCGAGGACGTGCTCTGGAACGACCCGCCGATGGCCAACTACTCCGCGCACTACCCGCGCCGCGACGTGTTCTTCCACGGCACCTGGGTCCGGGCGGGACAGCTCGTCCTGGTGTCGTACGCCGCCGCCAACACGCAGTCAGGGTCCGTCTCCCCGGAGGAGGGCCGCTCGGGCAGCGGCGCCCACCTCTCCTGGTCGGCCGGGCCCCACGCGTGTCCCGTGCAGCGGCACGCGCTGGTGATCGCCACCACGGCGATCGAGCGGCTCACCGCCTGGCTCTCCGACATCGAACTCGCCTTTCCCGAACAGCAGGTGCAGTGGCGGCCCGGTGGTTTCCAGCGGGCGCTCGCCGCCCTTCCGGCCCGTTTCACCCCCATCACCCCCCAGCAGGCAGGAGCCACCCCATGGGACAGCAGCCCGTCGCCATCGACCCGGCCGGAACCGACGTCCACGCCGAAGCAGCCCGCCTCCGCGCACTAGGCGCCGCCACGCTCGTCCGGCTCCCGGACGGCCCCGAGGCCTGGGCGATCACCCGGCACGACCTGCTCAAGGACCTGCTGACCGACCCGAGGGTCTCCAAGGACGCCCGTCAGCACTGGCCCGCCTGGCAGCGCGGCGAGTACCAGGACACCTGGCTGGCGACCTGGGTGGGCGTGAACAACATGTTCACGGCGTACGGGAGCGACCACCGGCGGCTGCGCAAGCTGATCGCACCGGCCTTCACGGCCCGCCGCACCGACGCGATGCTGCCCTCCGTCGAGCGCATCACCGCCGATCTCCTGGACCGCATGGCCGAGGCCCCGGCCGGCGCCGTGGTCGACCTGCGCGAGAGCTTCTCCCACCCGCTGCCGATGCAGGTCATCTGCGCACTCTTCGGCGTCCCCGAGGGCGACACCCGCGCCGAACTGGCCCGGATGTCGGAGGTCATCATGACCTCCGTCGACCCGGAGGAGGCCGGTGCGGCGTACGTGGGCGTCCAGGAGCTGCTGACGGGCCTGGCCTCGCTCAAGCGCCGGGAGCCCGCGGACGACCTGACGAGTCTCCTGGTCGCTGCGCGGGACGAGGACGGGCAGAAGATGAGCGAGCAGGAGCTGATCGACACGCTCCTGCTGGTCCTCGTCGCCGGGCACGAGACCACCGTCAACCTCATAGGCAACGCCGTGCACGCCCTGCTCACGCACCCCGGGCAGCTGGCCCTGGTGCTCGCGGGCGAGGTGCCCTGGAGCGACGTCGTCGAGGAGACCCTGCGCTGGGCGCCCAGCGTCGCCAACCTGCCGCTGCGGTACGCCGTCGAGGACATCGAGGTCCCGGACGGCCCCACCATCCGCAAGGGCGAGGCGATCCTGGCGTCCTTCGCGGCCGTCGGACGCGATCCGCAGCAGCACGGGGACACGGCGGCCGACTTCGACGTACGACGCCCCAGCCCCGAGCACCTCACCTTCGGCCACGGCATCCACCGCTGCATCGGCGCCCCGCTGGCCCGCATGGAGGCCACGATCGCCCTCCCGGCCCTCTTCGCCCGCTTCCCCGCCCTGCGGCTGGCGGTCCCCGAGGAGACCCTGGAGCCGGCGGGCGGCTTCATCGTCGGCGGCCTTCGCACCCTGCCGGTGCGGCTCGCCAAGGACTGACAC
>NZ_JBSGZD010000088.1:0-28321 GCF_053610825.1 Streptomyces sp. NPDC054863
CCGCTGTGTCGTGCCGGGGGAAAGCAGAAGGGAAGGAGCTACTACTTCTTCTTCTTCTCTTCCTCACCGGGCTTGTTGGTGAGCGTGACGGTCAGGACGTACTTGTCCTTGGTGACCTTGTAGGGGCCGAAGACCGTCCGGGCCGGCATGAGGTAGCCGTCCGGAACCGCGAGCTCCTGAAGGTAGTAACTGCCCGCGCCGAGCTTGTAGTTCTTGCCCGAGTAGGAGCAGAGACCCGCCGTGTCCGTGGCGCAGGCCGCACCGATCTTGCGGTCGGGACGGGCACCGGTGCGCTGGAGGCCCGGGGTGCCGTTGGACTCGCGCCACAGCTGGAAGACGGCGCCCTGGAGCGGCTTGCCGGTCTTGGCGTCCTTCTTCAGCAGCTTGATCTCCGGCGGAACTCCGTGCCACGGGTCCTCGTCCCTGACGGACTTGCCGGAGAACTCGCCCTCACCGTCGACGACGGACTTGTCGGCGTGGATCTGACGGGCCATCAGGCCGGTCAGACGGGCGGTGCACTTGTACGTGGCACCGACCGCGAAGCGGGACTTGGCCTTGGCGGGCGGGACGGGGAAGGTGTTCTCCCAGCGGACCCGGGTGCCCGTCGCGTCGAAGCTGGAGGTGCCGTCGGGCCAGTTGCACTTCAGGTCACGGACCTTGGCGGTGCCCTTGGTGACGACGTCGCCGACCTCGACCTTGATCAGCGGCTCGGTGCCGTTGTTGGTGATGTCGAGGATCAGGGTCTTGTCCCGGGTGTCCGGGAGGACGACCTTGTCCTTCTCGGTGTCGGCGTCGGAGTTGGTCTCCTTGTCCTTCTTCTCGATGTCGATGTCCGGCTTGTGGTTCACCGCCGTGACGCTGACACCGGTGGTGGCGTTGTCCCTGTTCACCACGAGCGGGCCGAAGACCGGCGGCTTGGGGGCCGCGTAGTCCTTGGGCGCCTTGGTCTCTTCCCAGTAGTACGTTCCCGGCTCCAGCGAACCCGCGGCTGCGACGCCGTCGGTGCCGGTGGTGACGGGCTGGTTGACCTTGGTGTCGGGGGTGTCACCGCTGCGCTGGAGGCCGTCGGTGTCGTTGGTCTCGCGCCACAGCTGGAAGACCGCGCCCGCGAGGGGCTTCTTCGTCTTGGCGTCGACCTTGACGACCTTGACGCCGCCCGCGATGGGCTCGCCGTGCCAGGGGTCCTCGTCCTCGACGTGCTTGCCGGAGATTTCGCCCTCGCCGTCGACGCGGGACATGTCGGCGTGCAGTTCCTCGACCTTGGTGCCGGTCAGCAGGGCGGTGCACTTGTAGGTGGCGCCGACCGCGAAGCGGGACTTGGGCTTGTCGGGCTTGGTGGCGAAGGTGTTCTCCCAGCGGACCTTCTTGCCCGTCGGGTCGAAGCTGGACGTGCCGTCGGGCCAGTCGCACTTCAGGTTGGTGACCTTGGCGCCGCCCTTGGTGACGACGTCACCGACCTCCACCTTGATCAACGGCTCCTTGCCGTTGTTGGTGATGTCCATGTACAGGGTCTTCTGGAGCGTGTCCGGAAGGACGACCTTCTCCGCCTCGGTGTCGGCGTCGGAGTCGGTCGCCTCGTCCTTCTTCTCGATGTCGATGTCCGGCTCGGGCAGGTTGTACCCGAAGTCGTACGTGTGGTTGTCCTGACCGGCCTTGCCCGTGGTGATGGTGTGCTCGGGGAACTTGCCCCCGGCCGGGACCTTGCCGTCACTGTCGATGAAGTCGTTGGTGCCGGCGTCGTTCTTCGTGACGGTCCAGTTGAAGAGCGGGCCGCCCTCCGCGTAGTCCGCCGGGTTGTTGATCTTGATCGTGTACTGCGTCTCGAACTTCAGGCCGTCCTTGAGACTGTCGAAGTAGTACTCACCACGGGTGGTGGTCTTCGTCGTCGCGACGAGCTTGCCGTCCTTGTCGTACAGGTTGACCGTCGCACCCGGGACCGGCCGCTCGCCCGGGTCCTGGATGCCGTCCTTGTCGACGTCGTACCAGACGCGGTTGCCGATCTGGATCGGCGCCTCGTCGCACAGCACCTCAAGGTCGGCCATGCCGCCGCCCTTGCCGAACACGTTGTTCTGCTGGTTGCCGTCGTTGGCCACCGTCCTGCCCGTGAACCGGTTGATCCGCATGGAACCGGCCGTGAAGGTGTTGCCGATCACGTCGATCCCCGAGGTGATGAGCTTCTCCTCGACCTTCGAGATCGCAATGCCCGCGAAGGCCGACTCCGGGTGCCAGCCGGTGCGCCAGTCACCGGTGTAGAACTCCTTGACGTCGGCGGTGGTGGAGTTGTTGGTGCAGCCGCCGTTGCCGTCCATCTCGAACTTGCCGCCCGCGCCCGGGCAGGCACGGTTGATGTCGCCACCGGACATGTTCTCCACGTTGAGAACGGCGCCGTTGGTCCTGCGGTGGATGATGTTCATGCCGGACTGGTCCGAGAACCGGTCACGGAAACCGAGGACCAGGTCCCCGTTGATCTCCGTCACGATGTCCGCCAGGAACGGCTGCGGGTAGGCCGTGCGCCCACCGTTACAGCTGCGGGTCCTGCCGTCGAGCGTCGCCTCCTGCGTGTCGCGCCACACGTCCGACCACGGGTACCAGCCACCGCCCGCACAGCTGCCGATGGTGTCGGCCCACTCCCGCTTGAAGTCCAGCTTCTCGTCCATCACGACACCGGTGAACTCACCGGCCTCGGGGTCGAAGGTCTGCACCACGGCCCGCATGTCGCCCTTGTCCTGGGTCGACTGGGCCGAGCAGACACCACCCACGTGGACGGTGTCGCCGTCGATGCCGATCGCGCCGGGACGCCAGTCCGCCTCGTCCGCACAGCCCGGGTCCGGGATGTCGTACGAGTCCTTCGGCGCCGCCGCGGTCTTCTGCGTCGCGTCGTAGCGGTAGAGCTTCTTGTCCTTCAGGTTGACGACGTACAGGTCCTTGCCGTCCTCGGAGACATCGACGTCGCCGAGCGACTCCGTGTTCACCGCGGGGTTGAAGGCGAGGTCCGCATCCGTGTTCATCACGTGGTCGGTGTCGCCGGCGTTGGGGACCGTGGTGAACTGCGTCGTGGTGTTGCCGTTCCGGTCGGTCAGGTAGATCGCGCCAGGACCGCCGGGACCGTAGGCGGAACCACGCCGGGCAAAGGCACCGGAGAAGATCCACTTCTTCTGCTTGGAGTAGCCGATGCCGTACAGCGCACCCGTGACCTGCCGGGTCGACAGGTCCGTGGTCTCGGCCTGGTTGCCCTGTGCGTTGTACGGGAACGAGATCAGCGTCCGGTCCGCCGGGTCCACCGGACCGGTCGTGTGGTCCTTGCGGAGGCACGCGGTGACCACGTCGGCGTTCTTCTGGCAGTAGTCCGCCGGCTTCCAGAACGCCGTGGTGACCTCGACCTTGTTGCCGCCGTTGACGTCGACGAACTCTTCCGTGCTGGAGAGGGCGTCCGTGTTCTGGCTCAGCCGCCCGTCACGGTTGGCGAACGCCGAGTACCAGGTGCCCGGCTTGGGGTTCATCACCTGAACCCGGTACTTCCCGCCGGTCAGCGTGCTGTTCGACGGGTCGAGGGTGACGTTGCCGTCCGCGCCGGTCCTGCCGGTGATGGTGTTCCCGGCATCGTCGGTCAGCCGCACCTCCACCCCGCTCATGCCGGGCTCCAGCACCCGGTCCCACAGGCCGTTGGCGTTGACCTCCCGCACCACGTGCACGGTGACCGTGCCGTCCTCCGGCGCCTTGACTGCCGCCTGGGCGAACGGAACCGCCGACAACATGAAGCTGGATGCCACCAGAGGCAGCGTCACACCGATGGCACCGGCACGACGGGCTCGTCTTCTGGGCCCGGGTCTCGGCTCTGGTGGATTCGATCGGGACAGCAAGTGCGCCTCCTGGAGGTGAGCGGAGTGATCCGTCGTCACATTCCGGCGGACCGCTCAGCTCTCTATCCCGAATCCACCGACGCCTTGCACCGGGAAACGCCCCCTCATCCCGACGGCCGCTCCCTACCACCTGAACGGCCCGCGCGACCGTACGAACCCACCCGATGCGCGGGGCCGGTCCGTGGGCGGGCGGCGAGCTTTATTGACCGATCGTTCTGTATTGGCTTATGGTCTCCGACGTGGCCAGGACCAAGGAATTCGATCCGGACGCCGCGCTGCAGTCGGCCCTTGAGCTGTTCTGGCGGCGCGGCTACGAGGCGACGTCGATGGCCGACCTCGTCGAGCACCTCGGCATCGGCCGCGCCAGCATCTACGCCACCTTCGGCAACAAGCACGAGCTGTACCTGAAGGCCGTGGACCGGTACTCCGAGGGGCGCGATCAGTTCCTCCTCGCCGAACTGTCCCGGCCGGGCCCCGCACTGCCCGCGGTGCGGGCGGTGGTACGCCGCTTCGCCTCGGAAGCCGCCTCCCCCGAGGGCCGGCTGAACGGCTGCCTCATCACCAACACCGCGGCCGAGCTGGCCCCGCACGACCCCACCGCGGCCCGTCGGGTCGAGATCAGCTGGGAGCACTTCGAGACCCTGCTGCACTCCGCGCTCGTACGGGCCCAGGCACAGGGCGAGCTTCCCGAGGGCCGCGACCCCCGGGCACTGGCCCGCCTGCTGCTCGTTCTGCTGCAGGGGGTACGGGTCGTCGGCAAGGCATCCGGCGACCCCGCCCGGGTGCGGGACGCGACCGAGCAGGCACTGAGCCTGCTGGACTGAATCCGGACCGCAGCACGCCCGCGGGAGCCGCGAGCACCCCCCTGCACGCTCAAGCCCCCCGCACACTCAAGCCCTCCGCACGCTGAAGTCCCCCCGCACTCCCAAGCGCCTCCTGCGCGCCCCAGCACCTCCCGTACGCCCGAATAATGGAACGATCGATCAAATATGAGGGAGGGTCATGACCGTCGAGGAAGCCACCCCCGTCGTCAATGTGCAGCACCGCCACGCCTTCGCCCTTCTCGGCGGCATCCAGATCACGCTGATCTTCACGCTCTCCGCGATCGCCGTGCCGCTGCCTCGCATCGGGCGCGAATTCGGCCTGCAGCGGCCCGACTTGATTCTGCTCAGTGCCGCATACGGACTGACCTTCGCCGGGCTGCTGCTCTTCGGCGGCCGCCTCGCCGACCGGTACGGCGGGCGGCGCACCCTCGCCGCGGGCCTCGTCCTCTTCGCCGCCGCCTCCGCCGTCGCCCCGTTCGCGCCCGGCGTCGAGGCGCTGATCGCGGCCCGCTTCGCGCAGGGCGCCGGCGCGGCCCTCGTCGCGCCCGCCGCCATGGCGGTGCTGCGCGTCGCCTTCCCCTCCCCCGCCGCGTACCGCAGGGCGATGGCCACCTGGGGCGGGCTCTCCGTACTCGGCGCCACCGCCGGCACTCTGCTCTCCGGCGTCGTCCTGTCGCTGCTCTCGTGGCGTTGGACCTTCGCCGTACCGCTCGTCGTCGCGGTCGCGGCCCTCGCCCTCATGTCCCGGTTGCTGCCGCCCACCGCTGAGAACCGGGGCAGGGCTCTCGACCTGCGGGGTGCTCTGCTCGCCACCGCCGGGATCACCCTCGCCAGTTACGGGCTCGTCGTCACCGACACCCGGCCCTGGTCGTCGGCCGGGGTTCTCGTGCCGCTGCTCGGCGGGACCGCGCTGTGTGCCGCGTTCCTGTACGCCGAGCGGCGCGCCCGCGACCCGCTGCTGCCGACGCGCTTCCTGCTCGACCGGCGGCGCGCCCTCGCCCTCGCAGCCATCGCGCTGAGCGCCTGTGGGACCTCGATGACCTTCGTGGTCCTCTCGCTCCACCTCCAGCAGACGCGCGGCTGGTCACCGCTGCAGACCTCGGCCGCCTTCGTGCCCTTCGCCCTCGCGCTGATCGCCTCGGGGCGGGCGGCGGGACCACTGATCATTCGGTACGGGGCCCGAGCCGTCACGACCGCGGGGCTCGGCACCTGCGCGGCCGGGCTCGCTCTCCTCGCCTCCACCGGACTCCATGCGCACACCCCGTACGCATACGGACTCCTGCCGGGCCTCGTGCTGTTGGCGGCCGGTGCCGCGGCCTCCTTCGGAGGAGCCGCCGTGCTCGCTGCCGACGGCGTGCCGCAGCAGCAGACCGGGCTCGCGGGCAGCGTGCTGAACAGCGCGATGGAACTCGGCCCGACCGTCCTTTTCGCCGTCCTGCTCACGCTCGGCGGCGACGCCCGGTCCCTCGGCGCGACGGGGACCGCCCTTGCCCTCGTCGCCCTCCTGAACCACCGCACCAAGTGACCCGAACAGTCCACGTGGCCCAAGCAGTCCAAGTGGCCCAAGCAGCCCAAGTAGCTTCTTACTCAAAGGAATTGATGACATGAGCCACTTCACCGGCAAGACCGTGCTCGTCACCGGCGCGGGCTCCGGCCTCGGCCGCGCGATCGCGATCGCCTTCGCCGCCGAAGGCGCATCCGTGGTCGCCGCGGGTCGCACCGCGGCCTCCCTGGACGAGACGGTCGGCCTCATCGAGGCGGCCGGCGGCGCGGCTGCCGCCGTCACCGCCGACGTCACCGACTCCGGTCAGGTCCACGACCTCGTACGCGCGAGTGTCAGCCGCTTCGGCGGACTCGACATCGCGGTCAACAACGCCGGGATACTCCGCGGTACCGGCCCTGTCGGAGACGTGAGCGAGGAGGACTGGGACGCGGTGCTGCGGACCAATGTCACCGGCGTCTGGCTGGCCATGAAGCACGAGATCGCGCACATGAAGGAGAACGGCGGCGGGGTCATCGTCAACATCTCCTCCAACCTGGGCGCGCACATGCGCATCCCGAACGTCGCCGCGTACATCACCTCGAAGGCGGCCGTCTCCGCACTGACCCGCGCCGCCGCCCTCGACCACGTCCACCAGGGCATCCGCATCAACGCCGTCAGCCCGGGCGCATCCGCCGCCCCCATGTCGCTGCGGCCCGGCGAGACCGACGCCGACCGTGCCGAGCGGGTGAAGTCGGAGAACCCGCTCGGCCGGCTCGCGGAGGCCGAAGAGGTGGCAGCCGCCGTGCTCTACCTCGCCTCGCCCATGGCCGGCGCGACGGTCGGCACCGACCTGGTCGTCGACAGCGGGTCATCGGCCTGACGGTTCGCCGCCTGGCTCGGCGGTACTCCACGGTCCGGGGACACCGCTGGAGTCCAGGGACACCGCTGGGCCGGGCCGGGCGCACGCCGCATGCTGCGATCGCGCCCCGCCCGGGGCCCTTCAGTACGGCTCACCACACGGCTCCAGTGCGTAACTCGTGGACGTACAGGCCGATTTGACCCACCGCCGTCGCGAGCCTCCTGCGGCTCGGCGCGAAGGCCATGACGGTCGGTCCCTCCCCGCGGTGGAGAACGGTGCCGGAGCGATCTCCCGGCTCGGCCACCCTCACTCCGGGAACAGCCGGGCCGGTCGGCGCGGTTGCATCGAAGGAGGACCGGCGCCGCGCACCCGGACCAAGACGTACCCCAAGACATATCTCTGCAGGAGGACTGCTTCATGACTGACCGGCCCTTGACGCTCATGGCAGTACACGCCCACCCCGACGACGAGGCCACCGGAACCGGCGGGGTCCTCGCGCGGTACGCGGCGGAGGGCATCCGCACGGTTCTCGTGACGTGTACCGACGGAGGTTGCGGTGACGGCCCGGGAGGTGCCAAGCCTGGCGATCCCGAGCACGATCCGGCGGCCGTCGCCCTGATGCGCCGTCAAGAACTCCGGGAGAGCTGTGACGTTCTGAAGATCAGCGACCTGGAGATGCTGGACTACGCCGACTCCGGAATGATGGGCTGGCCGAGCAACGACGCCCCAGGATCCTTCTGGCAGACCCCCGTGGAGGAGGGCGCCGCCCGGCTCGCGGAACTCATGCGGCACTACCGCCCCGATGTGGTCGTCACCTACGACGAGAACGGCTTCTACGGCCACCCCGACCACATCCAGGCCCACCGCATCACGATGGCGGCGCTGGAGATGACCGAGCTGACACCGAAGGTGTACTGGACGACGATGCCCCGCTCGATGATGCAGCGGTTCGGGGAGACCATGCGCGAGTTCCAGGAGGACATGCCGGAGCCGGATCCTGCCGAGACCGCCGCGCTGGCCGAGATCGGCCTTCCCGACGACGAGATCACCACGTGGGTGGACACCACCGCGTTCAGCGGCCAGAAGTTCGATGCGCTGGCCGCGCACGCCAGTCAGGGCGAGAACATCTTCTTCCTCAGGATGGGCAAGGAGAGGTTCGGCGAGTTGATGGGCATGGAGACCTTCGTACGGGTCAAGGACGCCACCGGCGCGGCCGAACGCGAGAACGACCTCTTCGCCGGACTGCGTTGACCCGCCAGGTCACTTGGGTCTGTCGGTAGGTCTGTCGGTGGGTCCTTCGGTGATGTCGATCCGGCGGAAGGCCGCTTCGGGGGTGTCCGACGGGGTGGTGTGGAACGCGATCGCCGTGTCGGGAGCGTGTCGTCGGCTCAGGCTGAGCACTTGTTCGAAGGGTTCGAGCTGATTCCCAGGGGCGGGCGGCCGGGGCGGTGCTGATGACCGCCGTCACCCCAGTCACCGCCGTCACCCCCGTCGCCCCGTCGCCGCCGATCCGGTGCGGTCTCCTCCTGTGTACTCAGACTGTGTACTCAGACCAGGCCTTCCGTGTCGGCGCGCAGTCGGGTGCCGCTGTGGAATGCCTGGGCCACGGCTCCGACGAGCAGCGCCAGGAGCACCGGCAGGACCGCGAAGTCCTCGGCGGGCCGGATCGACGACGCCAGCGGTGTACCTCGGGCCAGGAGGTTCGTGGTCATCATGCCGAGGAGCGGGACCAGGGTGCCCATCAGTACGAGGGCGCCTGCGATCGCGGTGAGACGGCGCGTGTTCTGCGGCACGAAGAAGTCGCCTGCCCGGAAGGTGCGGGCCATCCGCAGGAGGATCACGAAGACGACCATCAGCAGCAGGCCGCCCACGAGTCCCGGGAGAACCAGGAGCAGGCGGTCCCCGGGGCCGGCGTCCGTGAGGACCATCTCGGCCTGGCCGGTGCCGCGCAAGGCCACAGCTCCGGATGCCGGGGCTTCTGGCAGCCGTGCGGCGTTGTCGACGTCGACGCGGACCGTGCGTGAGTCCGTCGACGACCACGGGCCGGCGACCCCGAGCAGCGGGAGCAGGACGTGGAAGAGCCCCACCAGCAACAGGGCCAGCCCGAGGGCCAGTTCCAGGACGTGGTCGCTCGCCCGCGCCCACCGGGACGTTTCGTTCATGTTCCTCCACCTTCCCGATGCATATCGTTTTTCGATGCTATCGAAAAACGATATGCATCGTCAAAGGGCGCGGAGGGGGGAGGGAGAGGGGGTGCTTGCGGGACCTCGCCGGGCCGGTGGCCGGTGCGAGTGACGGGGCTACGGAGCAAGCGCGGGCCGCGTCGACGAGGCAGACGGCGGGGCCGGTGAGACAGCGCGGGACGTGTCGGGGATGCGAGCAGCGGGGCCAGTGGGGCCACGCGGGCCTCATCGGCAAGGCAAGCGGCGGGGCCGGTAAGGCAGCGCGGGCCGCGTCGGCAGCGCGAGCGGTGGGGCAGTGCAGGCCGCATCGACGGCACAAACGGCGGGGCAGCGCAGGCCGCATCGGCAGCGCCAGCAGTGGGGCAGCGCAGGCCGCATCGACGGCACAAACGGCGGGGCAGTGCGGGCCGCGTCGGCAACGCAAGCACCGGGGCCAGTGAGGCAGTGCGGGCCGCGTCGGGGACGCGAGCGGTGGGGCAGCGCGGGCCGCGTCGGGGACGCGAGCGGTGGGGCAGCGCAGGCCGCATCGACGGCACAGGCGGCGGGTCAGGCGTGGGTGCAGGAGTGGGGCGTCAGCGTGTCAGGGCGGCCAGGGATCTGAGGCCTGCGAGGACTTCGGTGGCGGTGGGGGCGGTGGAGGGGTCGCTCAGGCACTGCATCATGACGCCCGACATGAGCGCCATCTGCACGGTGCCGAGTGTGCGGACGGACGCGTCCGGCACCTTCTCCTCGTCGAGGCCGGTCAGGATGGCCGCCATGCCCCGGCGGCCCTGGGCGGTGCCTTCGGCCAGGGAGGCGCGCAGGTCCGGTTGGCGCTGGGCCTGCATGAACAGTTCCACCGAGGCCAGCCAGAGGTCGGGGTGCGCACCGAAGTCCTCGATCAGGCTTTCCCAGATGCGCTCGAAGTGTGCCCGGGTGGAGCCGTCCGCGTCGGGGGTCAGCACCCGGCCCATCGCGTCGCCCCACTCGTCGAGGATCTCGAACAGGGCCTGGTTCAGCAGCGCTTCCCTGGAGCCGTAGTGGTAGCCGATGGCTGCCGTGCTCACACCTGCGGCCGTGGCGATGTCGCGCACGGCCGTGCGGTCGTAGCCCTTTTCGCGCAGGCATGCCTTGGCGCCGACGAGGAGGGCTTCGCGGTTTCCCATGGATCGGAGCCTACCGCCCGTATGGCACGAACGCCTCATGCGATTGAGTTAGACAGACGTATTGCACGATCGTGCAAGTCTGCGTAGCGTTCGGGCCATGAGACACACCAGGAGCGTTTCCAAGGGGTTCAAGGGGTTCAAGGGGTTCAAGGGGTTCAAGGGGTTCAGGGGGTTCGGCGTCGCTGTGCTGGCGCTGGCCACATTGGGTGTGGGGGGCGGTGGGTCGGCCGGGGCGGCTCAGGCGGCAGGCAGTACCGGGGACGGCGGTGCGGTGGTCGGCACCACCGGCGGTGCGGTGCGCGGCACCGTCGGCAGTGGCGGACTGCGCAGCTTCCAGGGCATCCCGTACGCCGCCCCTCCGGTGGGCGACCTGCGCTGGGCCTCGCCACGGCCCGCCGCGCGCTGGGCCGGGGTGCGCGACGCGAGCGCGCCGGGATCGCCGTGCGCACAGCCGAAGGGGCTGCCCATCGGGGTCCCCGGCACGGCCGAGGACTGCCTGTATGTGAACGTCACCGGTCCCGCGCGGCAGAGCGGCAAGCGGCCGGTGATCGTGTGGATCCACGGCGGCAGCCTGATGTTCGGCAGCGGCGACCTCTACGGTCCCGAGCGGCTGGCCGCCGAGGGCGCCGTCGTCGTGACGGTCAACTACCGGCTCGGCGTCATGGGCTTCCTGTCCCACCCCTCGCTCAAGACCTCAGGCGGCCTCGGCCTGGAGGACCAGCAGGCCGCGCTGCGCTGGGTCCGCGCCAACGCGGGTGCCTTCGGGGGCGATCCCCGCAACGTGACGATCATGGGCGAGTCCGGCGGCGGCTACAGCGTCTGCGGCCACCTCGCCTCACCGAAGTCGGCCGGACTGTTCGACCGTGCCGTCCTGCAGAGCGCACCCTGCGCCACGGGCGGCTCCCGCACCCGTGAGCAGGCCGAGGCCGAGGCCGGGGACACCGTCGAGAACCTGCGGGAGGCCGGGGTGTGCAAGGGCCACAAGGACCGCAAGGACCTGGCATCCTGCCTGCGTCGTACGGACGCGGCCACTCTCATGAAGGCGTACGGGACCTGGAACGAGCCCCGGCCGATCGCCGGTACGGACCTGATGCCGCTGGCTCCCGCCGAAGCCCTGCGCACCGGGAAGTTCCACCGCGTCCCGGTCCTCGTCGGGGTCAACCACGACGAGGAGCGCGGCATGATTCTCGGCGAGGAGCTGACGGGCGGCCCCATGCCTCCCGCCTCGTACGAGCGGGAGATCCGCAAGCAGTTCGGTGCCCGCGCCGACGCGGTGCTCGCGCGCTATCCGTTGAGCCGTTTCGGGTCGGCCGGTGAGGCCCTGGCGACCGTACGGACGGACCACACCTGGGCGGTCCCGACGCTGGACACCGCGCGGCTGCTGTCGCGGTGGACGCCGACCCGGATGTTCGAGTTCAGCGAGCGCGAGACTCCCTGGTGGGCGGGGTCTCCGGCGCCCAGCTTCGAGCCCCGCGCCCAGCACATGGCGGATCTGGCCTACCTCTTCGACTTCAAGCTGCCCCTGTTCGAAAAGCTGACGGAGAAGCAGCAGCGCCTCGGCGGGCGGATGACGGACGCCTGGGCCGGCTTCGCCGAGTCCGGGAAGACGGACTGGCCCGACTTCCGCAGCGGCGGCTACGTGCAGTCGCTGACCTCGGGGCCCTGGAAGCGCACGGAGTTCACCGAGGACCACCACTACGCGTTCTGGAAGGGCCTCGGCTCCCGGTGAATTCCCCTTCGGCCGTGTGACTGGCGTCTCAGGAATCCCGCTCGCTGCAATGACCTGCGGGCATACGGAGATTGCATGGGAGATGCAGGTGATCGGCTTGTGGGGAGGGAGAACGGTGGATGTAATTCCTTCGTTTGCAAGTCGCGTGCGATCAGGCGCATTTCAATTGCAGGGTGAGGGAATGTACGAGAGTTGTTTGACGGAAAGGCTTGCCGAGCTCGGGCGCGGGCGCGGGGGCCGGTACCGATCGTTCGTACGTACTGGGCACGGGCACGGGCACGGGCAGGGGCAGAGGCAGAGGCAGAGGCGGCGGCAGGAGCAGCGGCAGCGGCCGGCGGCAACGGGCTCGGAGCGCCTCCGATGAGCGCCGCACAGGCGGGAGCCACCCGCGCGGACCCCGTCCCGGCAGGCACCGCGCCGGAGGGGAGCGACGGACGGCGCAAGTTCATTCCGCTCCTCGCGCTGGGCACCTTCGCGCTCGGCGTCGACGCCTACGTGATGGCCGGTCTACTGCCGCACGTCTCGGCCGATCTGCGCGTCTCGGCGTCGTCCGCCGGGCAGATGGTCACCGTCTTCACGCTCTGCTACGCGCTGGGCGGACCGGTCTTCGCCACCCTCCTGGCCAAGCGGTCCGCGAAGGTGGTGCTCGGGGTCGCGCTGCTGGTCTTCACGATCGGCAACGCACTGACCGCCCTCGCCCCCTCGCTCGCGGTCCTCCTGCTCTCCCGCGCGGTGGCCGGCATCGGTGCGGGCGTGTACTTCCCCATCGCCGCCGCCACCGCAGCGGGCCTCGCCACCCCGGAACGGCGCGGTCGCGCGCTCGCCACCGTCATGGGCGGAATGAGCATCGGCACCGTCATCGGCGTTCCGGTCGGTCTGCTCCTCGCCGAGCACATCGGGTGGCGCGGCACGCTGTGGCTGATCACCGGGCTGGGGCTGGTCGCGCTGGCCGGCATCGTACGGCTGCCGAAGACCGACGTGAGCCCGCCGCCCCCGCTGGGTCAGCGGGTGCGCGCCCTCGCCGGCGGGCGGGTCGCCGGCATCGTCACCGTCTCGCTGCTCGGCGGCATCGCCAGCCTCGGTCTGTACACCTACCTCGCCGAGTTCCTCGCCGACGCCGCCCACACCGATCAGACGGTCTGGGCCATGTGGGCCTGGGGTGCGGGAGGCATCGTCGGCAGTCTCGTCATCGGACCCGTGGTCGACCGGACCCGTCGGCCCTTCGCCGCGGTCACCTGCGTCCTGGCCCTCATCGTGGCCGGCCAGTTCGCGCTGCCCGCCGCCGCTCACGTCTCCGCGATCGTGGCGGTCGTCCCGCTCGTGGTCTGGGGCGCGGCCGGCTGGGCCGTACAGGTGCCCCAGCAGCACCAGTTGATCGCGGCCCAGCCGCGGCAGGCGACGATCGCCGTCTCGCTCAACAGTTCCGCCGTCTATCTCGGCAGCGGCATCGGGTCCGCACTCGGCGGCCTCGCACTGGGCCTCGGCGCCGCCCCGGGAACGCTGCCGTACTACACGGGAGCGCTCACGGTGCTCGCGCTCGTCCTGCACCTGACCGTGGTGCGGGGTGCCGTCCGACGCGGGGAGAACGCTGCCGAGGCCGTCCGGCCCGACGCCGTCCGACGCGGGGAGAACGCTCCCGAGGCCGTCCGGCCCGACGCCGTCCGACCCGACAGCGGAACGCCCTGAAAGCCGAACGCCCTGAAAGCGGAACGCCCTGACCTGGGGAAACAGATGCTGCTGGCTAGCATTGCCGCCATGGATATCGGGCTGCGTCACCTGAGATGCTTTCTCACCCTGGCCGAGGAACAGCACTTCACCTGGGCCGCCGACCGCCTCGGCATCTCCCAGCCGACGCTCAGCCGGCAGATCCAGCGCCTGGAGGAAACGCTGGGGCGGACGCTGGTGGACCGCAGCACCCGTCACCCCCGCCTCACCGCGGAGGGCAGCCGTCTGCAGGCCGACCTCCAGATCCTGCTGCCCCAGCTGGAAACAGCGCTCCGGCCGGCCGAGTCGCAGCTCACGCTGCGGCTCGGCTACGCCTGGGGCTTCCCCCTCCAGCGGGGCCGCCGGGCGCAGGCCACGCTGGAGGAGCGTGACCTCGTCCTCGTGCGGACCCTGCGCCGGGACGACCGCACCGCCGGGCTGGGCGAGGGCTCCGTCGACGCGGCCCTGCTCTGGGGGACCGTCCGCGATCCGCGGCTGGTCACCACCGAGATCCTGCGGGAGCCGTACCTCGCGGCGATCTCCCGCAGATCCACCCTGGCCGTGCGCGAGCGTGTCACCTGGCGCGACATCGGGCGCCGCTGTCTCGTCGTCAACACCGTCAGCGGCACGCTCACCCCGCAGGACTGGCCGGCCGACGCCGCCCCCGAAATCGGCGCGGAGACCACCAACATCGAGGAGTACCTGCACGCCGTCGCCGGGCGGCGCGGTGTCGGTGTGCTCCCGGTGTCGGTGGCCGCGCAGCATCCGGACCCGGACGTCCGCTACCTGCCGCTGACGGGCGCCCCGCCCGCCGTCCTCACGTACGCCCATCCCCGCACCGACCCGCACCCCTACGCGGCGGCCTTCGGCCGGGCCCTGCGGTCCGACGTCGTGCAGGGCCGGAACCCGGAGCCGAGGGTCGCGGCAGGGCGGTAGAGGCACACCCGTCAGGCCCCCGTGGTGGAACCCGGGCGGACGACCATCAGGACGACGACGACGGCCCAGAGCAGGTTGAAGACGCCGGTGGTCATGGCGAGCTTCGTGGCGGCGGCACGGCGGGTCGTCACCTCCGTGTCCCCGTTCGCACCCGTCCCCTCGTCCGGCGCTTCGAGCAGTTCCTCCTGGCCCGGGAGCACCAGGGCCAGCAGCACCCCCGCCGCCACCCCCGTCAGCACGATCGACACCATCAGCCACGCGTCGCCCAGCACCCCCATCACCGCACCGGTCGCGATGCCGAGGACCGGTACCGCGATGCCCACGGCCGCATAGGACCGGCAGATCTTGTGCAGGAACGCAGCCGTGCGGAGGTCGTGGTCAGGGGCAAGGGGCTTGGCGTAGCGCGGGAACATCGACGCCGCGACCGTGATCGGGCCGATCGCCACGATCGCGACCAGGACGTGGAGGGAGAGGAGCAGTTTGGTCATGACCGGAGCCCGGCCCTTCGAGAGTTGGTGGGCAATAGGTTGGCTGGCAATAGGTAAGCACAGATGCGAGGGCTTGTGTAGGCTGCCTACGCATGAGGCAGGATGCGGTACGCGGACATCTGGACGGCCTGCTGCTGGCGGTCGTCGAACCCGGCCCGCTGCACGGGTACGCGATCATCACGGCCGTGCAGGAGCGCAGCAGCGGCGCGCTCGAACTGCGGACCGGGACCATCTATCCGGCACTGAACCGGCTGGAACGGCTCGGGCTGTTGCGCAGCAAGTGGGAGGGTGACGGCCAACGCAAGCGCCGTTGTTACGAGTTGACCGAGGCCGGGCAGCGGTTCCTCGCCGACGAGCGCACGGCCTGGCAGGACTTCACGACGGCGATCGGGTCGGTACTCAACCCCGCCGTCTCTCCGGCCCAGCAGCACGGACAGCTCGGGCAGCCGGGGGTGGCCACATGAGCGTCCCGGCCGGCCGGCCCAAGGACTCCGTCGTACTCCTCGACCCCGTCGACCCCGTCGAGGAGTACGTTGCCGGGCTCGACGCCGCGCTCCGTGGTCCCGTACGCGCCAAGGCCCGCCTGGTCGCGGAGATGCGGGACGGGCTCGGGGACACCGTGGCGGCGCTCGTCCGTGACGGGGTTCCGTACGCACGCGCCGTGGACAGGGCGGTGGAGGAGTTCGGGGAGGTCGGCGAGCTCGCCGAGAGCTGTCAGCGGGAGCTGACCGTCGCCCAGGCCCGGCACACCGCCCGGGTCGTGGCCCTCACCGCGCCCTTCCTGATCGCCTGTTGGTACCTGGTGAGCAGCGCCGGGCATGCGCAGGACGGGGTTCTGCCGCGCGCCGCGCAATTCGCCGCTGTTCAGCTCGCCTCGGTCGCGGGGGGTGCGGTGCTGCTCGCCGGGGTGGCACTGGCGGCCACCGGCGCGTTCGCACGGTGGCTGCCCGACCTTCGTCGGCTGCCTGCTGCCGTCGCCTGGACGGGGACCACCGCGAGCGTGGCGATGGCCGTGGCCACGCTGGCGCTCGCCGCCGCGTCGGTGTTCGCCGAGGAGTGGCTGCTGACTGCCGTGGCCTGCGCCCTCGCCGCGGCGTCGCACGCGGTGGTCGCGGGCTCGGCCAGGGCCTGCCGGGCATGCGCCCTGCGGCAGTAGCCCGCGCGGAAAACCGCAGGCCGTAGGCCTGGACGCTCCGTAGCATGCCGCACATGGAAACTTCGATGCGCGAACTGACCGCCGATGAAAAGGAACTCGTCGCGTACGCGCGCGAGATCGTCGACACCAACGGGGACGGCGACGCCGGTATCCACACCATGGGCGCGGCCGTGCGCGGCGCCGACGGGCGGATGCACGGCGGCATCAACGTCTTCCACTTCACCGGCGGTCCCTGCGCGGAGCTGGTCGCGCTGGGGAACGCGCGGGCCTCGGGGGCCAAGGAACTGGTGACGATCGTTGCCGTGGGCGACGGCGGGCGCGGGCCGGTGGGCCCGTGCGGACGGGACCGGCAGGTGCTGCTGGACTTCCATCCCGGGATCCGGGTGATCCTGCCGACGGTGGACGGGATGCGGAGCGTACGGATCGAGGAGTTGATGCCGTACGCGACCCGGTGGACGCCGGAGGACGGCGCGGGCATCGTCCTGGAAAAGAACGAGGGCCAGGCAGCGGGCCAGGGCGAGGGCGAGCGATGAGTGACGTGACCGGGAGCGCATGGCCCGGGGCGCTGGTCGGGGCCCGGTGGCTGGCAGCGCACAGCGGAACAGCGGGGCCGGTGGTGCTGGACGCGTCCGTGGGGGCGCATCGGCGCAAGGGGCCCTGGATTCCGGGGGCCCGGATCTTCGACATCGACGGCGAGATGTCGGACCACGGGGCCGGCCTGCCGCCGCACACCATGCCGGAGATCGATCAATTCGCCGCGCGTGTACGCGCGTTGGGCATCGGGAGCGACGACCGGGTCGTCGTGTACGACGCGGTCGGGATCTACTCCAGTGCGCGCGCCTGGTGGATGCTGCGCGCCCTGGGCTTCGACCGGGTCGCCGTACTGGACGGCGGGCTGCCGGGGTGGCTGGCGGCGGGCCTGCCGGTCGTCGAGGACGAGCCTGTCGGCCGTGTCCCGCATACGGAAGGTGAGTTCGAGGTACGGGAGAGGGCCGGGGCGTTCGTCGGGCGGGACGAGGTGCGGGCGGCCCTGGAGGGCGGGCGGAGCGTGGTGCTCGACGCGCGCAGCCGCGGGCGTTTCGCCGGTACGGAGCCGGAGCCCCGGGCCGGGCTGCGTGGAGGGCACATGCCGGGGGCGGTGAACCTGCCGTTCGGCGAGTTGCAGGACGGGCAGGGGCGGATGCGGCCGGCGGCGGAGCTGCGGGAGGTGCTCCGTGAACTGGCGGGTGAGGAACGGCCGTTGGTGGTGAGTTGCGGGTCCGGGGTGACCGCGTGCGTCCTGGCACTGGGGGCCGAGCTGGCCGGGCGTACGGACGTTTCCGTGTACGACGGGTCGTGGAGCGAATGGGGCCTGGAGGGGGCGGGGACGCGGGTGGTGACCGGGGAGGCGTGAGGGAAGCACGGGGTTGCCGCCCCGGGTGCTTCCGGTGCGTCAAGTTCGCATCAAGTACTCGCCAGGAATTGATGGCATTCGTCAGTGATGCGTCAACTCCCGTGGATCCGGCCGATCCGCCCGCATAGCCTCCCCCGCATGGAAGCCGAGGGAGGAACGGCGTGCGGCCCGGGGGACGGCCATGCGTACGACACCGAGTGGGCCGATGGCGTACGGCATGCCGTGCGGTGTGCCGTGACGCTGCTGGTGATGCTGTTGGTGATCGACGTGGGTGCGGAGTCGGCGAGTTGGCCGCGGGTGGGGCTGTGGGCCGGGCTGGCCGGGCTGCTGTGGGTGATCCTCGTGCCGGTACGGGTCAGTGCCGGGGCCGGGTGGCTCGCCACGCGCGGGGTGCTCGGCACGCACGTCGTACGTACGGACCGGCTGGTGTCGGTGCGGTGGGCGAACGGGGTCGCGCAGCGGATGGTGCTGCGCGACGCCGACGGGGGGAGGGTCGAGCTCGACCCCCAGGTGCTGGTCGCCAACCCGGCGCTGTGGCAGCGGCTCGACACCGACGCACGCGCGTGCCTCGCGCACGGCACGCTGCTGTGCGGAACGACGGCGCTGCGGCAGCTCGGGGACCGGATCGACCGGGAGACGGCGCGGACGGTCTTCCGGGTCTCGGGGCTGGAGTAGCCGGGGCACTCCTTACCCCTACCACCCCAACCCCCTTCTCCACGACCCTACTTGGTGCAGTACGCGTCCTTCGCGGGCCGCGTTCCCGTGGTCAGGAACCTGCTCACCAGGTCGTCGCCGCACGCGTTGCCGTTCTTCAGGTAGGCCCCGTGGCCGCCCGGGTCCTCGACCGTGACCATACGGGCCCGGTCGCCGAGCGCCTCGCGCATCTTGAGGGCACCGAAGTACGGGGTGGCGGGGTCGCGGCGGTTCTGGACCATCAGGACGTTCGAGGGGCCTTCGGACGTGATCCGGGTGGGCTTCTCGGCCGGGGCCTGCCAGAACGAGCAGGGCGTGATGTTGGCGGGCAGGCCTGCCGTGAGGGGGAAGCGGGCCCGGTCCGCGGCGACGCTCTTGCGGTACGCGGCGACCGTGCCGGGGCCGGTCGGCCAGCGCACGTCGTTGCAGATGACGGCCATCGTGATGGCCGCGTCCTCGTCCGGCAGCGGTCCTGACACGTCGGGCGTCAGCACCGGCCTGTCCTCGGGGTCCGCCTTGAGGGCCTGCTGGATCATCGTGGCGAGCGGCCTGAACTCATTGCCGTACAGGGCGTTGTGGAGGGACTGGCGCAGCCGGTTGCCGGTGAGGGGGACGCCGGCCGTGGTCGACTCCATCGGGGAGCGGTCCAGACGTGCGGCCAGCTTCAGGACCAAGCTCCTTACCTGTTCCGGGTGTTGGGCGAGCCGCAGCTTGTCCTGCGCCGGGTCGGCGGCCCACTTCGCGAAGTCGGGGAAGCGGTCCTCGACAGCCCGGCCCGTATTCACCATCCAGCCCTGCCCGACCCGGTTCGGGTCGGGGTCGGCGATGCTGTCCAGCACCCAGCGGTCCGTACGGTGCGGGAACTTCTGGGCGTACACCGCGGCGACGTACGCCCCGTACGAGACGCTCCAGGTGGAGATCTTCCGCTCGCCGAGCGCGCTCCGGAGCAGGTCCATGTCCCGGGCCTGGTTGGCGGAGGTGAAGCTGCGGATGACGGCGCCGCCGTTGCGGGCGCAGAGGTCGGCGGTGCGGCGGGAACGGTCGACGTTCTCGTCGATCCGGCCGTCCGGGCCCGGCCAGGACCGCAGGGCCACCACATGGCGGTCGGCGGCCGGGAGTTGGCAGTTCGCTCTGGTGCTGCCGCCGACCCCGCGCGGGTCGAAGGCGACGAGGTCGTACGCACCCTCCATGCGGGGCAGCAGCGCCTTGGCCTTCGACGCGAGCAGCTGAACCCCGGAGCCTCCCGGGCCGCCCGGCATGGCCATGAGCACCCCCCGGCGCCTGTCGGGGCGGTCGCTGCGGATGCGGGAGACCGCGAGGGAGAGCCGGGGGCCGGTGGGGTCCCGGTAGTCGAGGGGGACGGGGAGGGTGGCGCACTCCTGGCCTGCGGGGCCGCCGGGCTGGACACAGGGGGTCCAGGCGAGGGAGGGAACGGTGGGGCCGCCCGGGGCCGGAGCTGCGGGATTCGCGACGGCCGCGCTGCCGCCGGCCATCGAGAGGGACGTCGCGACGGCGGCCGTCGACAGGGCGAGGAGGACGCTCTTGGTGCGGTAACTGGGCATGCACCGAAGCTAGTTGGGCGCTCACCGATGCCCCATCGGGCAGGCTGGCGGGTGTGGGGTGGGGGTAGCCACAGGGCGGACGGGGGCGGGTGCGGGTACGACCCGGCCGCAAAACACACCTGCGGAAAGCGGACGCACCCGCGGCGGGACCGGGGCCTCCCCGCACCCGGGCGCGGTGCACACGTGCGGGAAGGGACACGCCCGCGGCGCGCTCGGGGCCTCCCCAGACCCGGACGGTATTCACACGTGCGAGGAGTGGACGCACCCGCGGCGGGGCCGAACCCTCCCCGCACCCGGGCGCGGTGCACACGTGCGGGAAGGGGACGCACCCGCGGCGGGGCCGGGGCCTCTCCGCACGGAGGTGGGGTTCGCGTGTGCGGGGAGTGGTCGCGCCTGCGGCGGGGCCGGGCGGCCCCTTCCCTCGACCTTCTCTGAGGTGTCGGCCGCGGGGTGGGGGGCTGCCACCGGTGGCACGCGAACGCCGGCCGGGCTGAGGGGCAGTCCGGCCGGCGGGGAACGCAGGGCCCGGGGGCAGGTGGGGTCGGGCGGCCCCGGGGACGGGTCGCGTCGGGCGGTCCCCGGGGACGGGCCGATTGACCCTAGGCGCCTGCCGGGTTCACCGCTTGCCGCGGTTCTTTTCCGCGTTCCAGGTTTCGCGGGCACCTGCGTGCTTGGCGGTCAGGCCCTCGTCGTAGTCGATCTCTTCCTTGCGGACCTGGCCCGAGACCTCCTGCTGTTCGGTCACCTTGTAGACCTCCAGGCGGACCCGTTCCACCGGGACGGTCTCCTTGCGCATCACCGCGCGCTCCTCGTGGAGGACGACCTCGACCCGGCCCTCGCCGATGTTGCCGGCGGTGCGGCCCGCGCGGCGTTCCTCGTCGGTGATCGGTACGCGGGTGACCCGCACCTCCTCGTGGCTGACCTCGACCGCCTTCGTGACCTCCTCCGTCACCACGCGCTTGCGCAGCTCGGCGCGACCGCTCTCGTGTTCCTCGGTCGCGAAGCTCAGCCGCTCCTCGGAGAGGAGGATCTCTTCGGTCTGGCCCTTGCTGCCGGTCGTGCCCGGCGCCGTGCGGCCCGTCATGTCGCTGTCCGCGCCACGCGTCGGCGCACCCGCGCCCGCCAGGGGGCGGGTGGTGGATTCCACCCGGCCCGAAGCCGCGGTGGTGCTCTTCGCGCGGTTCGCGGCGGCCGTGCCGCCCGCCATGCCACCGGCGGCAGCCGTCGTACCGGCGACTCCGGCTGCGTGGCGCCCTGTTGACGTGGTGGCCGAGTCCGTCTCGCGGCCCGCGAAGCCGTTGCCGCGCGCCGTGTCGCCCGGGCCCCTCAGACCGTAGTGCTGGTAGAGGGTGCCCTCCTCCGTACGGTCCAGATGGCCGTCGACGTCGATGCGCGGCGCGTCCTTGATGAGGTCCTTGCTGTGCGGGACCCGCAGCCCGCCGTCGGTGCGGGTGGCACCCGCCAGCGGGACGAACGTCTCCTTGGTGCCGAACAGCCCGGTCCTCACCGTGACCCACTCCGGTTCCCCGGTGGTGTCGTCTCGGTAGACCTTCTGCACGGCCCCGACCTTGTTGCCCTCGGCGTCGACCACGTTCGCGCCGGACAGGTCCTCAGGGGTGTAGCCGTTGGGAGCGGTCATGGGCTTCTCGTCTCCTTCCGCGCAGCACCGATTCCTTGCGATGCCCTGCGCATACGTCCAGTGCGCGCGACCACCGCGCCGCTCGCGACCGCAGGGACCGCCCCGCCGGGGGTCCCGCGCACCCGCCGGACGCGCCCTTCCCGCCGTAGCAGGCCCTTCGGGGGTCCTCGGGCGGGTTCTCTCCGATGTACTCCGTTCGAGTGAACCGCCCGGGGCCTGCGCTCTTGCCCCCGACCGTCACGGCCAGTCACCGTGCGGTCCACGCGCTGACAGTGACCTCCTAACGGGCCACACTGGTACGCACATTGAGAACCGCGTGTGGGGGCGACATGGCACTCGGCTACACCCGGCGCACCGGCACGCTGCCCGTCGAGGTGACGGGCTTCGTCGGCCGCATCTCCGAGCTCGATCGGGTGCGGGAGCTGCTGCGACGGTCGCGGCTCGCCACCCTGCTCGGGCCGGGCGGCGTCGGCAAGAGCCGTCTCGCGCTGCGTACCGCGCTCTCCCTGAAGGGGGAGTACGACGACGGGGTCGTACTCGTCGAGCTGTCCGCCCTGCGCGACCCCGAGCTGCTGCCCGGCGCGGTGGCCGGCGCGCTGGGGCTGCCCGAGCAGTCCGGCCGGGTGATGGCGGACGTGGTGGTCGAGCACCTGGCGGACCGGCACCTGCTGCTGGTCCTCGACACGTGCGAGCACCTGCTGGACGCGTGCGGGCTGCTCACCGATCTGCTGCTGCGGGAGGCCCCGGGCGTCACCCTCCTCGCCACGAGCCGCCAGCCGCTCGACGTACCCGGTGAACACACCCTGCTGGTACCGCCGTTGGGCGACGAGGACGCGATCGAGCTGTTCGCGCAGCGGGCCGCCGCCGCCGTCCCCGGCTTCGAGGTGAACGAAGGCAACCGGGGGCACGTCCTCGCCCTGTGCACCCGCCTCGACGGCATCCCGCTCGCGATCGAGCTCGGCGCCGTGCGGCTGCGGGCCCTGCCCCTGGAGCAGCTCGCCGCGCGTCTGGAACAGCGCTTCCAGGTGCTGACCGGCGGGCGGCGCAGCGCCTCCCTGCCGCGCCACCAGACGCTCCGTACCGCCATCGACTGGAGCCACGACCTCTGCTCCGAGCAGGAACGGCTGCTGTGGGCACGGCTTTCGGTGTTCGCCGGGTCCTTCGACCTGACGGCCGTCGAGGAGGTCTGCTCCGACGACGAGGGGCGCGATGCGGAGCACGGCGCGGACGGGGATGCGCAGGGGAGCGGCGAGGCGGGCGTGGCGGTGCGGGGCGGCGGGCTCGCCCGGGCGCGGATCCTGGAGCATCTGATAGGGCTCGTCGACAAGTCCGTCGTCCTGCGGGACGGCGACGAGGGCGCCCGTTACCGGCTGCTCGACACGATCCGCGAGTACGGCGACGACAGGTGTACGAAGGCGGAGCGCGAGCGGTGCAGACGGCGCCACCGGGACCACTACCTGGGGCGCGCCTCGTACTTCTTCGAGATGCTTCTCACCCCGGAACAGGTGCCGCTCTACTGGCAGTTGCACCGCGACCTCGCCGATCTGCGCGGTGCGCTGAAGTACTCGCTCTCGCGGCCGGACGGGGTGCGGCCCGCACTGGTGATGGCGGGCAGGCTGTGGCCGTTCTGGTCGACGGCGGGGCTGCTCAAGGAGGGCAGGTACTGGCTGGACAAGGGCCTCGCCCTTGACCACGAGCCGTCGCGGGAGCGCTCGCAGGCGCTGCTGTGGGGGAGCCTCCTGGCCGTCATGCAGGGTGACATCGGGCCCGCGCTCGCGGGCTTCCAGGAGACCTGCCGGGTCGCCGAGGCGTGCGGCTCCGAACTCGACCGGGTGCTGGCCCTCGGCTACCTCGGCGGCATGGCCTGGATGGCCGGCGACGAGGCCAACGGGCGCGGCACCTCGTCCGAGGCCCTCGCCGGGCAGCTCCGCATCGGAGACCCGCTCGGCCTGGTGATCCACCACCACACGAGCGCGTACATCCAGTCGCTGATACGCCGCTCCGACGAGTCCGACGCACACGCCGACGAGGCACTGCGGCGGATCGCCGAGGCCCCCGGAGGCGGCGTCGGCGAATGCATGATCACCAGCCAGGTGCTCGGCATCAAGGGCATGGCCGCCTGGACGAGGGGCGACGCCCCCGAAAGCGTCCGGCTCGCCCGCGAATCGCTGCGCGCCAGCCGGGAGTTGAGAGACGCCTACGCCGCCACGAACTCGCTGGAGCTGCTGGCCTGGGGGTCCGCCGAGACCGGCCGCCACCGTCTCGCCGCCTGGCTGCTCGGCACCTGCAGCGAGCTCTGGCGCAAGATCGGCTCCCCCATGATCGGCGTGGCCATCTACCAGGACGACCACTCGCGGGTGGAGGAGCAGGTGCGCGGGGTGCTGGGCGCGTCGGAGTTCCGGCTGCTCTTCGCGCAGGGCGCCCAGCTCTCCCTCGACCAGGCGGTGGAGCTGGCCCTGGCAGGTGCCACCCGCCCCGTGAACCTCACCGCTCCCGGCGACCGGCCGCCCTCGTACGAGAACCTCACCCGGCGCGAACGCGAGGTCGCCACCCTCGTCTCGGCGGGCCTCACCAACCGGGAGATCTCCGAACAGCTGGTCATCTCCAAGCGGACCGCCGACGCCCACGTCGAGCACATCCTGGCCAAGCTGGGCTTCTCCTCGCGGACCCAGATCGCGGCCCTGGCCCGGGAGGAGGGCGCGGGCGGGACGCCGGGGCCCGGGACTCCCGAGCGGGGACTGCCGGCCCCCAGGACGGCGGAGCGCGGGACGGCGAAGCCCAGGACGCCGGGGCGCGGGACTCCGGGCGAGACTCCGGAGCGCGGGACGCCCGGGCGCGGAACGCCGGAGCGCGGTACTCCCGGGCGCGGAACGCCGGAGCGCGGGAGCAATGGCGGCCGGTGAGAGCGGGTACTCCCGGTAGCGGAACCGTACGCTGAGAAACGGTGCCCCCAACGGGCCGCACCGGTACGCACCTTGAGCACCGCACCTCGGCTTGATCACCGCACATGGGGGCGACATGGCACTCGGCTACACCCGGCGCACCGGCACCCTGCCCCTCGAAGTGACGGGCTTCGTCGGCCGCACCTCGGAACTGGACCGGATGCGCGAGCTGCTGCGCCGGTCCCGGCTCGTCACCCTGATCGGTCCGGGTGGCGTCGGCAAGAGCCGTCTCGCGCTGCGTACCGCGCTCGACGCGAAGGGCGAGTACGAGGACGGCGGCGTCCTCGTCGAACTGTCCGCCCTGCACGACCCCGAGCTGCTGCCCGGCGCCGTCGCCGACGCACTGGGGCTGCCCGAGCAGACCGGCCGGGACATGCTCGACGTCGTCATGGAGCACCTCGCGCCGCGCCGGATGCTGCTGGTCCTCGACACCTGCGAGCACCTCCTCGACGCCTGCGCCCTCCTCACCGACCTGCTGCTGCGCGAGGTGCCGGGCGTCACCGTCCTCGCCACGAGCCGCCAGCCGCTCGACGTACCCGGTGAACACACCCTGCCCGTCGCGCCGTTGGGGGACGACGACGCGATCGAGCTGTTCGCGCAGCGGGCCGCCGCCGTGCTCCCCTGCTTCACCGTCGACGACGGCAACCGCGCCGACGTCACCGCCCTGTGCAGGCGCCTCGACGGCATCCCGCTGGCCATCGAGCTCGCGACCGTACGCCTGCGGGCCCTGCCCCTCGCCCAGCTCACCGCCCGCCTGGAGCACCGCTTCCAGCTCCTCACCGGAGGGCGGCGCAGCGCCGTACTGCCGCGCCACCAGACGCTCCGTACCGCCATCGACTGGAGCCACGACCTCTGCTCCGAGCAGGAGCGGCTGCTGTGGACACGGCTTTCTGTGTTCGCAGGGCCCTTCGACCTGACCGCCGTCGAGGAGATCTGCGCGGGGGACGAGGAGCTTCCGGAGGGGGACGCGCTGCCGCGCGGGGAGGTCCTGGAGTTCCTGGTCGGACTCGTCGACAAGTCCGTCGTCCTGCGGGTCGGCGAGGACGGGTCCCACTACCGGCTGCTCGACACGATCCGCGAGTACGGGGCCGACAGGTGCGCCGAGGAGGAGCGCGGACGGCTCTCGCGACGGCACCAGGACCACTACTTCGCGCGCGCCCGCCGCTTCGCCGACCGGTTCGTGACCTCCGAACAGGTGCCGCTGTACTGGCAGTTGCACCACGACCTGGCCAATCTGCGCAGCGCCCTTGAGCATGCGCTCGGCCGTCCGGACGGGGTGCGGCCCGCACTGCGCGCGGCGGCCGGGCTGTGGCCGTTCTGGGCCGTCGCGGGCCTGTTCAAGGAGGGCAGGTACTGGATCGCCAAGGGCCTGGCCCTGGAACCTGAACCCTGCAAGGAGCGTGCGGCGGGCTTCCTGTGGGGTTCGCTCCTGGCCACCATGCAGGGCGACGTCGAGCCCGCGCTGACGGGCTTCGACACGGCCCGCCGGGTCGCCGCCGAGGCCGGTGACGACCTGGGCCTCGCCCTGGCACTCGGCTACGCGGGCGGCGTCGGCTGGCTGTTCGGCGACGAGGCCAACGGGCGCCGGATGCTGGACGACTCCCTGGTGATGCAGCACCGGCTCGACAACCACTTCGGGCTGATCGTGCACCACTACCAGCGGGCCTACATGCACTCCCTGCTGCGCCATGCCGACGAGGCCACCCTGCACGCCGACGAGGCGCTGCGCCGGATCGATTCCGGCCCTGAGAGCGCCGCCGGGGAGTGCATGGTCAGGAGCCAGGCCCTGGGCGTCAAGGGCATGGCGGCCTGGGTGCGCGGCGACCCGGCGGAGGCCTTCCGCCTCGCCCTCGCCTCCGTGGCGCTCAACCGCGAACTCCAGGACGTCTTCGGCACCGCGAACTGTCTGGAACTGCTCGCCTGGGGCGCCGCCGGCACGGGCCGCACGCGCCTGGCGGCCTGGCTGCTCGGTACCTGCGGCGAGCTGTGGCGCAAGATCGGCAATCCGATGATCGGGGTCGCCATCTACCCGGACGACCACGCCCGGGTGGAGGAGGACGTACGGACCCGGCTGGGCGAGGAGACGTACGCACGCCTCTTCGCGCAGGGCGCCCTGCTCCCCCTGGACCGGGCGGTCGAACTGGCCCTGGCCCAGTCGCCCGCCCCGGTGCCCGCCCCGCTGCCGCGCCAGGGCACCGACCGGTCCGCCGCCCGCGACCACCTCACCCGGCGCGAACAGGAGGTCGCCGCCCTCGTCTCGGCGGGCCTGACCAACCGGGAGATCTCCGAACAGCTGGTCATCTCCAAGCGGACGGCCGACGCCCACGTCGAACACATCCTGGCCAAGCTGGGCTTCTCGTCCCGCACCCAGATCGCGGCTCTGGCCGAGGAGCCGTGCCCCACCCGGCCCCAGGCTCCCGCCCGGTCCCAGCCTCAGCCGCCCGCCCGGCCTGAGCCGCCCTCCCGGCCTCAGTCACCCTCCCGGCCTCAGTCCTCCTTCGACGACGGCCGGCGGTAGCGGGCGGCGGCGCTCAGCAGCGCGAGCACGAAGACCAGTCCGAGAACGACCCGGGCGGCGACGGGCAGGTCGGGACCGGCGGCGGCGAGACCGGCGGCCGGACTGTCGGTGAGCGCCTCGGCGAGGGTCTCGGCATGCATGAGGTTCATGGCTCCCGTGTGCCCCGGCCCGCGCACCGGCGAACGCACTGTCCCTCTGACGGGCGGCCCACCCGCCTCGCGTTGACTTCCCCCGCATCTCCCGGATTTCCCATGACTGAAAACGCGACGATGGGGAAAGCGCGTCAGCAGAGCACCGGACATCACGGGGGACGTCAGGTGTACGACAGAGACGGGTGGTGCGGACGGTGCGGGAAGCGACTATGGCGGTGACCATCCCCTTCAGTGCCGGCGCGACATACGACGGCGCGCCCGGCACGATCGGTGAGGCAAGGGACTTCGCCGCCGATTTCCTGATACGGGCCCAGGCCCTGTACGGAGTCCGGGTGACGCCGAGGACGGCCGACACGGTGAAGCTCGTGGTCAGCGAGCTGGTCACCAACGCGGCGAAGTACGCACCCGGCCCCTGTCTCCTCGACCTCTCGGTGGACCGGCAGGGCCCGGACCCGGACTGTCTCCAGATCACCGTGTGGGACACCGACGACAGCCTCCCGCAGCCCGGCGCCCCCGACCCGGAACGGATCGGCGGCCACGGCCTGGAGCTGGTGCTCGCACTCTGCAGCAAGTACGACATCCAGCGGTTGGCGGGCGGCAAGCGGGTGCGGGTGCACCTCAAGCTGGACTGACCCGCCGGGTCAAGCTGGACTGACCCGCCGGGCCTCCTCTCCCGACGGGCATGACCCGAGCGGGTCGGGTAGTCGTAGAGGAACCACTCCCTCAACCGGAGGTGTTTCTTCCATGCCGAATCCGCAGATCAAGGACGAGAAGACCTACCAGGCGCTGCGCCGCGAGGGCGCGGGCAAGGAGAAGGCCGCCCGCATCGCGAACAGTGCCGCCGCCACCTCCCGCAAGGCCGTCGGGAAGCGGGGCGGGAAGGCCGGGGCGTACGAGGACCGCTCCAAGGAGGACCTCTACGCGGAGGCCAAGAAGATCGGCATCGACGGCCGCTCCCGCATGACGAAGGCCGAACTCATCAAGGCCCTGCGGAGCCGTTGAGCGCACCGCGGGGAGCGCGTACGCACGTGTGCGGGGCGGGGCCGGCCCTGGAG
>NZ_JBSGZD010000089.1:0-28181 GCF_053610825.1 Streptomyces sp. NPDC054863
GGCGAGCACCCGATGCTCGCCCGCCGCGTCCTCGAAGCCGAGGAACCTGACCCGGACGTCGACTTCGCGTTCGGCCTTGACTGCGTGCTCGACGGGCTCGCGGCCCGGCTGGGCCGCTGAGCGGTCGGTACGCGCAGCGGTTCACGGCTTCCGGGCGGGGGACGAGGCGGACCTGGTCCTCGGCCCGGGAAGCCGGGATGACGGAGGGATGACGGCCAGGTCGCGTTCACGCACCGGGGCGGCGGCGACGATCGGGGCCAGGGGCTCACGAGCTCGTCAGGGCGCGAGCACGTCCAGTTCCTCCAGGGCGCCGATGGTGATCTCGCGGGTCAGCTCCTCGGCCCGTACGGCGTCCCGCTCGCGCACCGCTTCGGCGACCTTGACGTGCAGGGTGACCGCCGCCGGGTCGGGGTCCTCGAACATCACCTGGTGGTGGGTGCGGCCGGTGAGCACCTCCGCGACCACGTCGCCGAGGCGGGCGAACATCTCGTTGCCGGACGCCTTGAGGATCGTCCGGTGGAACTCGACGTCGTGCAGGAGGTAGCCCTCCAGCCGCTTCCCTCGGGAGTGGGCGACCATGCCGATGGCGCTCGCGGTGAGGGCCGCGCACTGCTCGGCCGTGGCGTGACGGGCGGCGAGGCCCGCGGCCGTGGGCTCCACGGCGGAGCGCAGCACAGTGAGGGAGCGCAGCTGGCGGGGCCGGTCGGCGCCGGCCAGCCGCCAGCGGATGACCTGCGGGTCGTAGACGTTCCACTCCTCCGTGGGCAGCACGGTCACGCCGACACGGCGCCGTGACTCCACGAGGTGCATGGACTCCAGGACCCGTACCGCTTCGCGCATGACGGAACGGGACACCTCGAACTCCTGGGACAGCTCGTCCGTCCGCAGGACACTCCCCGGCGGGTACTCGCCTCCGGTGATGGCGGGCCCGAGGTTTTCCAGTACGCGGGCGTGCAGCCCTCGGGTCGATGGAGTCATGGCGTAAGACTACGAGGTACCCCCGGCCGCAATAAGTCTGACTTTTAAGTCACAGACTCTTGAATTCCTCTGACCTAATGGGTTTCAGTGGCGTGACGCACGACCGGCCGCCGTGCGAGATGTCAATGAAGACAGCGAGGCAGCAATGCACACCCCCCACGTCGTCGTAGTCATGGGCGTGGCAGGGACCGGTAAGACCACGATCGGCCCCCTGCTCGCAGCACAGCTCGGCGTTCCCTACGCCGAGGGCGACGACTTCCACCCCGAGGCGAACATCGCCAAGATGTCGGCGGGCACCCCGCTGACCGACGACGACCGATGGCCGTGGCTCGACGCCATCGGCTCCTGGGCCCACGGCAGAGCCGGACTCGGCGGCGTGGCCAGCAGCTCGGCACTGAAGCGGAGCTACCGCGACCGGCTGCGGTCCGCCGCTCCCGGCATCGTCTTCGTCCACCTGACCGGCTCGCGCGAGCTGATCGAGAGCCGGATGTCGCAGCGCCAGGGACACTTCATGCCGACCGCGCTGCTCGACTCGCAGTTCGCCACGCTCCAGCCGCTCGGCCCGGACGAGGCGGGCGTCGACGTCGACGTCGCGGGCAGCCCCGAGGAGATCACCGAGCGGGCCGTCGCGGCCCTGCGCGCCCTCGGCCCGGCGGTGGACGGCAGCGCCAGGCCCCCGCAGTCGTCGCCGCAGCAGTGACGCCCGCGCCGCCCCGCGGGCGGCGCACCCCCGACGCGTACGAGCACTTCCGCGCGGACGCGTCCCCACCCTCCGTAACCACCTCTCCTGCAAGGGAAACACCGTGACCAGTCTCAGCGTCGAGACGCTCGCAGCGGGCGCCGTAGAGCCGATCACCTCGGCGGGCCACGCCCAGCTCGGGATCGCCGTCCTCGCGGGCATCGCCGTCATCGTCCTGCTCATCACGAAGTTCAAGGTGCACGCGTTCCTGGCGCTGACCATCGGGTCGCTCGCGCTCGGGGCCTTCGCGGGCGCCCCGCTCGACAAGGCCATCAGCAGCTTCACCGCCGGGCTCGGCTCGACGGTCGCGGGCGTCGGTGTGCTGATCGCACTCGGCGCGATCCTCGGCAAGCTCCTCGCCGACTCGGGGGGCGCCGACAGAATCGTCGACACCATCCTCGCCAAGGCGGGCGGGCGCTCCATGCCCTGGGCGATGGTGCTGATCGCCAGCGTCATCGGGCTGCCGCTGTTCTTCGAGGTCGGCATCGTGCTGCTGATCCCGGTCGTGCTGATGGTCGCCAAACGCGGCAACTACTCGCTGATGCGCATCGGCATCCCCGCCCTCGCCGGGCTCTCCGTGATGCACGGCCTGATCCCGCCGCACCCCGGCCCGCTCGTCGCCATCGACGCGGTCGGCGCCAACCTGGGCGTCACGCTCGCCCTCGGTGTGCTCGTCGCGATCCCGACCGTGATCATCGCCGGTCCGCTGTTCTCCAAGGTCGCGGCCCGCTGGGTGGACATCCCGGTGCCCGAGCAGATGGTGCCGCGGCGCCCGTCCGAGGAACTGGACGAGGCCACCGGCGAGCCGGGCAAGGGCGCCGCCCGGCTGCCCAGCTTCGGCGCGACCATCGCCACCGTGCTGCTGCCCGTCGTCCTGATGCTGGCGAAGGCCCTCGTCGACATCGTCGTGAACGACCCCGAGCACACGGTGCAGCGCGTCTTCGACGTCATCGGCTCGCCGCTGATCGCCCTGCTCGCCGCCGTCATCGTCGGCATGTTCACGCTGGGCCGCGCCGCCGGGTTCTCCAAGGGCAAGATCACCACGACCGTCGAGAAGTCGCTCGCCCCGATCGCGGGCATCCTCCTGATCGTCGGCGCGGGCGGCGGCTTCAAGCAGACCCTCATCGACTCCGGTGTCGGCCAGATGGTCCTGCAGATCTCCGAGGACTGGTCGATCCCCGCCCTCCTGCTCGCCTGGCTGATCGCCGTCGTCATCCGCCTGGCCACCGGCTCGGCCACCGTCGCGACGGTCTCCGCCGCCGGTCTGGTCGCGCCGCTCGCAGCCGACATGTCGACCGCGCACGCCGCCCTGCTCGTCCTCGCGATCGGCGCGGGCTCGCTGTTCTTCAGCCATGTCAATGACGCGGGCTTCTGGCTGGTCAAGGAGTACTTCGGCATGAACGTCGGCCAGACCATCAAGACCTGGTCGGTCATGGAGACCATCATCTCGGTCGTCGCAGGCGCACTCGTCCTGCTGTTGTCGCTGGTGATCTAGCGGCGTTTCGCCGACCACTCACACCCCAGGGCGGGTCGCCGGGCACAGCCGCTCGGCGACCCGCCGTCGCATTGGCCCGCGGTGCCTGCGGCGCTTGCGGTGCCCGCGGTGCTTGCGGTGCCCGCGGTGCCTGCGGTGCGGTCAGTGCCCGCGGCGCCCGTGCTGGGCCGACCGGTACATGCCGCCCGTCCGGCGTCGGCCCCACCCCCGCGCTGTTGCCACTCCGATGCCACGGCATGCGGCTGTGAACACCCGGGCCAAGGAGGTGAGCTGCCATGCCCGTACCGGTCAAGACACAGTGACCGAACGCCACTTCGGCCATGCGGGCGACACATGGACCACAGAGGGCACGGTAGAGATCGCCTGCTCCTGCCGGAGCTTCTGGTGAGCCCAGAGCTCCTCCGTACGGGACCGAACACGTTCCGCCGCGTACACGTAGATCGCAACCGGCACCCGCGTTGGGCCGAACAGCGGCTGTACAGAAGGCCAAGTCGTGTCGGCGCTGTGAAGAGATGATCTCCGCCCTACGTTGCACGGGTGAAAATCAGACTTCGTCTCGCTGCCCTGACGCTGCCGCTGGCACTGGTCATCACCACGCCGGCATTCGGCCAGGCACCCACGGCAGCGCAGCAAGCATCCGCCCGTCCCACGGCGGCGCCCTCCTTGGGCATGGTGGTTTCCGCGGTGCCGACGGCGAAGCTGCGGTTCACCCACCGCCCCGGATGCCCGGTACCGCCGAGTGACCTGCGGCTCGTCCGGATGAACCACTGGGACTTCGACGGGCACGTGCGCCGTGGGGAGCTCATCGTGCACAAGCGCATCGTCCCGGACATCACCCACGTGTTCGGCAAGATCTTCCAGGCCCGGTTCCCCATCCGGAAGATGCGGGTGATGGCCGAATACCGCGGCAACGACGAAGCGGCCATGGCCGACGACAACACCTCGGCGTACAACTGCCGCCGCGTCACAGGCAACCCGTCCAAGCTCTCCCGCCACTCCTACGGAGACGCCCTCGACATCAACACCGTCGAAAACCCCTACGTCGACGCCTACGGCACGGTCCACCCCGCCGCTGGCCGGCGCCACCTGCGCCGCGACCGCGCCGTCAAGGGAATGATCCGACGCGGCGACGTCGTCACCACCGCGATGGCACGGATGGGCTGGCACTGGGGAGGCCGCTGGCCGCACCCCGACTACCAGCACTTCTCCGCCAACGGCCAGTAGCACGGCGCCTGCGGCAGTGCCCTTGCGGAGTCGGTTCTCATCTGGAGATCAGCCAGGGGTGGGGTCGTCGTAGTAGCCGGGGCGGGCAAGCAGTACGGAGCTGAAGCAATGGCCCTGTTCCTCGTCCGGTTCGTCGTCGGCCTTGAACGGTCGCCAGAAGCTGAGCAGCAGTTCGGGGGCGACGAAGGACGCGGGGTCGTCGTCGGCGGGTTCGATGGCGGTGACCTCGGCCATGCGGTGCACGACCTCGCGGGCCGACAGGCCGAAGACGTCGATACCGCGGAACGACACGACGTCCGAAGGGTCCGAAGGTCGTCCCCATTCCATGCATTCCAGACGGTGGTGCAGACAACCGATGCTGATCATCAGGCCGCCTGGCCGGAAGACGCTATGCCCCGCCTGGTCGGCTGCGGAGACCTCCCGCAGGTCACGCAGCGAGTCCAGCGCACTGTTCGCGTCCTCGCGTGACATGCCGATCTGCAGAGGGCCGATGCCCAGGGGCGGGTCGAGCTCGAAGTTCATGCGCGCATGCTGCCCCGGAGCGCAGCGGTTCACGATGCCGCGGGTGAGGAGAGCCGGCGTATCCCCGTGAGTACTCCTGCCACGAGAGCGAGGGGGAGAAGTGCAAGCCCGATGAAGATCACGGGATTCACCCAGGCCGCCACCAGCTCGGTTCCCACGCCGTCCGCGGTGACGCACTGCGCGCTGACCGGCAGGGTTTCCCGCGTCACGATGTGGTCGCCCTCCACGCCCCACGTGGCACACATCTGGTCCGGATCCAGGATGTAGAACCCCGACATCACGCCCTGCGCGTACGCACCGAAAGCCGCCGTGCCGGCCATCACGGCGACGAGCGCCCACGCCGTGACGCCCGGCAGATGCCACCTGCTGCCCGGCGGCCTCCTGAGAGCCCGTCCGACGAGCGCCACGGCGGCGGCCACGAACACGCAGGGCATCAGCATCGGCGCAAGAGCCAGGGCCACGAACAGAATTTCCATACCTGCCCAGACGGTCCACGGGCGATCTTGGTTGTGCCGCCCTCAAGAGCGACAAGCCGACCCGGTGGGGGTCCTCGGGGATCAGCCGAGGGGGAGGGAGGGGGCGGGTGTGGTCACCGCGTCGGGTACCGGACGCCCCAGGGTTCCTCGTCCAGGAGGAGCCCGTTGGCCAGATGGCCGAGGGTGCGGTACCAGCCGATGAGTACGAGGAGTTCGAGCAGCTGAGCCTCTTCGTAGTGAACGAGTAGGGCGTCCCAGGCGGACTGCGTGAGCTGGTTCGTGTCGTGCAGTTCGTCAACTGCCTGGAGGAGTGCGGTGTGGCGTGGCAGCCATGGAGCACCGACTGCCGCGTCGGTCCGGGCAGTTGCCCGGATCTGTTCCCGGCTGAGCCCGGCCTGCGGTGCGAGGGTTGCGGCGTGCACGCCCCATTCGTACGGGCAGTCGGAGCGCGCCGTCACGCGGGCGACGACGACCTCGCGGTCGATGCCGGGGAGGAGTCCATGGCCCAGCAGTCCGGCACCCAGGGCGAACATGCGCGAGGCCGGCTCCGGGTTGCGGTGCAGTACGCGGAACAGTGCGAGCGGCTCGTGCGGCGTGCCTGGCGGCATCCACCGGCGGAGTGCCTTGTCGACTCCTGTGGGAACTGAGTCAAGCCCCGGCCGGCTTCCGCGACTTGCAGCGACGCTGCGAGCGCATGTCCTCCAGCGTGCTCAGCACCCGGCTCGACGAGCTGACCGGCGCCCGCCTGCTCTCCCTGGAGAGTGACGGCTACCGCCTCACGCAGCTCGGTCAGGACCTTGTCGAGGCCCTGATCCCGCTGAATGCCTGGAGCCGACGATGGGCCGAGGAGACAGGACCCAGGACCGGGGAAGGGCCGCTGGGCGGCGCCGTCTGACAAGGTGAACAGTGGGCCCCGGCTCGGGGGGCCACTGACGAGGGGGTCTGGATGCCTGCCCAGGAGACGCTGACGGCCATGGTCCAGGAGAGCGAGGTCCTCCTCGCGAAACTGAGTGAACTCGGCCCGGAGGACTGGGTTCGGCCGACCAACTGCCCGCCGTGGAACGTGCAGGAGCTCGTGGTCCACATCGGGACGAGCATCGGCCTCGACGGTCCGCTGCCGCCGGCCGGGCCAGGAGCGGAGCTGGTGGGCGCGGCCGACTACTACCGGCGGCCCGAACGGGAGACCCCGGCGTATCGGCAACGCAATGTGGATCAGACCCGGCAGCAGGCCGCGAAGGTGCTGGCTTCCACGTCCGCGCAGGCGTGGTTCGAGGAGGTCTGCCACGACACGATCGACACGTTGCGCTCCGACGACCTGAACCGTCTGGTGTCCGTCTCGGGCAGGGCGATGCGACTGGACGACTGGGTGGTGACGCGGGTGATCGCGGTTGCCGTCCACGGGACGGACGTCGCACTGTCGTGGGGCAGGCCGGTGTGGACGGCGCCGTCCGCACTGCGGATCGTGCACCCGGTCTTCCGCTCACTTCTCGGAGAAGGCATTCCCGCGGCGCTGAAGTGGGATGACCAGGAGCTTCTCGCGGCGGCTGCCGGACGCCGCGACCTGACTGCGCGCGAGCGTGAGATCCTCGGCCCCGCAGCGGACCGGTTCCCGCTGCTGTCGTGACTCTGCCCCGTCAGGCCCTCAGGCCTCGTGGCGCTGACGGCTCCTGTCGTGCGTGACCGGTGGCGCCGTCCTGCGCACCGCACTTGCTCCCGGCCGGCCCCGCCGTACCGCTTGCGCGTCCTCGCGCCGCGGCACGGTCGCCCACCTGCCCCGAATCAGCCCGGGCTCACCCCGGTGAAGGGGGTTGTCCAGGAAGGTTCGGACGCCGTGCGGCAAGACGGAGTTCCCCGGCCCAACTGTCGCAACGCACCCGTCCGGAGGCGAAGACGACCTCAAGTGCGGTGCGGCCGGCCTCGGGCTCACACTCCTCCTCCACCGCCAGGACGACTTCACCGAGGTGGACGGCGAACGGCGTCCGGTCACCCACCGGTGCCACCTCGACGCGCCCCCAGCCGCCCATGTCGTATCCCTCGTGCGGGCTCGACGACTCCACGATCAGGCACCAGTCCGAGCCGGTGGTGAGGTGTACGGGACTGCCCTGGCTGTCGATCAGCCACACGTCCAACGGATCTGCCGCTTTCTCGGCCCCGCTCCGATGCCACGCGGCGAACACCTCCGTCAGCCGACGCCCGACCAGGAACTCAGGCCGGATGCCGGGCCCGTGCAACGGGCACTGGTTCACCTTCTCGGACTCCATGCGGCGACCGTACCGCCGGTCGACACCCCGGTGGCAGAGCCCTCCCTGGCAGGGGTGTTGCTACTTCCGCCGTGGCCGGTGGAGGGTGGTCAGGCCGTAGCAGGCGGCGAGGACGACGGTGAAGGCGAGGCCGATGCCCGCGGCCTGGCGCATGTCGGGGACCTCCACCGCGGTGGCGGCGACGGCGAGTACCCCGACCCCGGCGAGGACCGCGAGCACGCTGCCGCCCGGGATGCTGAACCCGGTGAATTCCGCGGGATGCGCGTTCCGGTGGCGCCGGAAGGCGACGTACGAAGCGAGGATCAGCAGCCAGACCAGCAGGACGGCGAAGAGGGCGATCGACATCAGGATGCCGAAGAGGCCGCTGACGTCGTAGAAGGCGAGTAGAGCGGCGGCAGCGATGCCCAGGGTCGACGCGGCAAGGGCGATGGCGGGGACGCCGCGCCGGCTGAGCCTGGCCATCGGCGCAGGGGCCAGTCCGTCGTCGCCGAGCGAGTGCAGCAGCCGGGACGCGCCGTACAGGTGGGCGTTGGCGGCCGACACGGCGGCGATGAGCACGACGGCGTTGGTGACGGTCGCCGCGGCAGGCACGCCGACCTCCGAGAAGACCTGCACGAAGGGGCTCGTTTCGACACTGCCGTCGCCGGCCGCCATGCGTCGCCACGGGATCAGCGCCATCACCAGGATGATCGACAGGATGTAGAAGAAGCTCAGCCGCCAGGCGAGTTGGCGCATGGCGGTGCGGATGGTGCGCTGCGGGTCGGCGGCCTCGGCCGACGCGATGGCGACGACCTCGAAGCCGGCGTACGCGAACATCACCACGGACATGGCCAGCCAGACGGAGCCCGCCCCGTGCGGGAGGAAGCCGCCGTCGTCGGTGAGGTGGGCGAAGCCGGTGGCCTCGGTGTCGGGCAGCCCGAAGAAGACCAGCAGGGCGGCGCACAGGATGAACGCGCACAGCGCCACCACCTTGACGGTGGAGAGCCAGAACTCGGTGGTGCCGAACGACCTGACACTGACGATGTTGACCGCGAGCACCACCGCGGCGATCGCCAGGATGGCCGCGGACATCGGCACGTCCGGCCACCACCAGCGGATGTAGAGCGCGGAGGCGACGACCTCGGTGCCGATGACCACGACCGCGCTGAACCAGTACAGCCAGCGGCTGAGGAAGCCGGCCCACGGGCCGAGATAGCGGTGGGCGATGGTGCCGAACGAGCCCTGGACCGGGTGCGCGGCGGACATCTCGCCGAGCAGCACGGCGATGACGGCGACCAGTACGGCCCCGACCACGTACGAGATGATCACAGCGGGACCGGCGGCGGATATCGCCGATCCGGAGCCGAGGAAGAGGCCGGTGCCGAGCGCGGAGCCCAGCCCGATCATGGTGGTCTGCCGGTGGGTGAGGGAGCGGACCAGCCTGTCGCCCTCACCCACCGGTCTGTCGGTGTCGGTGTCGGTGTTGGTGTCGTTTTCGGTGTCGGGGGAGGTGGGGGACGGCGCGGATTTTTCTGGTGCAGGCATGGCGGCGGTGCCCTTCTGAGGAGGGGTGCGGCGGGGGAGCGCGGGTGGGACGTGCGGGCGGCTGTCGCCGTCCCCATGTGCGGTGTCAGAACTGGCTGTTGCGGAACGGCTTCGCGGGCCGGTTCAGGTCGGGCCTGCCCAGCACCTTCTGCGAGGACAGCGCGTAGATGCCGTGGTTGGTGAGCGCCCAGGCGATGTTGCGGTCCCATTCCACGAAGATGCCGTGGGTCTGGTTGCCGTAGGCGTACTCCGGGGTGTCGGCGCCGTACGCCTTGGGGACGAAGGAGGCGGAGACCTCGGGGACGGCGGGGTCGGAGACGTCGAAGAACTGCACGCCCGCGTTGTAGAAGCCGTAACCCAGGACTCCTGAGGTGTGCCGGCCGGGGTTGGTGTAGTACCCGGTGCGTTTGGGGCCGAAGCTGCCGCGGCGTTGGCAGTAGTCCGTGAAGCCTGCGGACCTCGGCGGGGTGGGCCGGGGGAGGGCGCCGACGACGCGGGGGTGCTCGGGGTCCTTGGCGTCGATCTGGTAGACGTCCTTGTACGGCTCGTAGCAGTCCTCGGTGAGCGGGTAGCCGGAGTAGTAGATCATCCCGGTCTTCTCGTACTGGGAGACGTCGATGTTGTCCCCCTCGGTGCCCGCCACGGACGGTGGCAGGTCCAGGTGGCTCACGGTCCTCATGTGCGAGGGGTCGGAGATGTCCAGCACCGTCAGGCCGTACCCGCCCATGGCGGCGAAGGCGAACCGGCCGCCCCTCTCCACGGGCACGGGGACGAACAGCGGCATCCGGGCGCCCATCCAGCTGGTGCGGTTCCCGCAGCGCGGGTTCTTCCTGTACGCCGCGTCCTCACCGGTGCGCTGGCCGGGCAGGTGCCAGGTGTCGAGGAGCTTCGGGCGGGCGGGGTCGGACATGTCCCAGGACTGGTAGCCGGCCGAGTGGAGGTTGGTGGGGTACTCGGTGCCCGAGTAGGTGTCGTCCGGCGCGGTGGCGATGAACATGTACTTCTCGCCGGTCCAGTGCGGCACGTCGATCGAGCCGGAGCCCTGCTGCGCCTCGGCGGGGTCGCTGTTCAGCGGGTCGGACCGGGTGGAGTCGGTGGAGACCGTGGCCAGCAGCTTCCAGTCCTTCTTCCGCGGGCCGTCCAGGCGGTACACCTTGAAGCCCTTGAGCCCCGGCTTGGCGCGCAGCTTCTTCACACCCTCCGGATTGTTGTACTTGTCCTTCGGCGGGTGGTCCGACAGCTCGTCGATCTGGCGCTTGCTCTCGAAGCTCTGGACCATGACGTAGGCGTTCAGCTTCTTGTTCCACTGGATGGTGGAGGCACCCCAGTAGTCGTGCGCCGCCCAGTCGCCGTTGGCCCTGCTCTCGTCGCCGTCCACGTCCTCGCGGCTGAGCTTCTCGACCACCGTGACGTTCTTGACGTCGGTGATGTCGTAGACGCGGCCCTCGGACCTGTCGTACTGGAAGAGGTAGCGGCGTCCGGCGAAGTCGACGATGTTCTGCCAGGTGTGGAAGTGGTCGGGGGTGAAGTCGGCGCCCTCGTAGGCGGCTTCGACCTTCATGTTCTTGATGTACGAACGGGTGTCGTACTCCTTGTTGCGGCCCGGGAAGGGGTGATCGGACTCCTCGTCGACCGGGGTGAGGGCGGGGTGCCGGAAGGTGCCGTCCAGCTGCATGCCGTACGAGCCGGGGTCGGCCGGACCGGGGCGGCGGTCGGCGCAGGCGTCGCGGATGTTCGGGTCGGCAGTGCCGGCGCCGGACGCGCCGGACGCGCCGGGCACGAGGAGCGTGGCAGTGGCGGCGGCGACGACCACCGTGGCCAGGGCGGCGTTTCTGCGGATGGATCGCATCTGACGGGACCTTTCGGAGGCGGGACGTCGAGGAGCGGAAACAAGCGCGTGCAGCGGGTGCCTTCAGGTCAGGTGACGGTGGGGCGCTGCTGGAATTCGAGGGCCCGGTGGGCGCCGGAGGTCACGATGTCGTGCAGCTCCCGCACGGCGTGCAGGGCGTCGGCGTGCGTGACGTACATCGGGTTGAAGCCGAAGCGGAGCAGGTCGGGGGCGCGCATGTCGCCGATCACGCCGCGGGCGGTGAGCGCGGCCACCAGCGGGTACGCCTCCGGGTGGCGCAGGGAGACCTGACTGCCGCGGTGCGCGGGGTCGCGCGGGGTGGCCATGGTGAAGCCCAGGCCGTCCAGGAGGGTGTCGGCGCACTCCTGGAAGAATCCGGTCAGGGACAGGCCCTTGTCCCGTACGGCCGACATCTCCAGGCCGTCGAAGGCCGTCAGTGCGGCCTCCAGACCCAGGAGCGACAGAAGCGGCGGGGTGCTGATCCGGGCCCGGGAGATGCCAGCCCCGGGGGTGTAGGTGCCGGACATCGCGAACGGCTCCGCGTGGCCGTGCCAGCCGGTGACGGGGTGGTCGAAGTCCTGCTGGTGACGCCGGGCGACGTAGGCGTACGCCGGGGCACCGGGACCGCCGGAGAGGTACTTGTAGCCGCAGCCGATCGCGAAGTCCGCTTCCATGGCGTCGAGTCCGACGGGCATGGCGCCCGCGGCGTGGCACAGGTCCCAGTGGATCAGGGCCCCGGCGGCGTGCGCGGCGGCGGTGAGCGCGGCCATGTCGTACAGCTCGCCGGTGCGGTAGTCCACAGGTGCGTAGGCGGCGACCGCGACGTCCTCGCCCTCGGCGGCCAGTACCGCGGCGGCCTCCCGCGCGGGCACCCGTCGGACCTGGAGGCCGAGCAGCCTGCCCACCGAGTCGGCGATGTACTGGTCGGTGGGGAAGTGGCCGGGATCGGTCAGCAGCAGCCGGCGGCCGGGGCGCAGCCGGGCGGCGGCGAGCAGGGTGTTGAACAGCTGGACGCTGGTGGAGTCCCCGGCCACCACCTGGCCGGGGGCCGCGCCGATCAGCCGACCGATGGCGTCGCCCGTCCGTATCGGCGCCTCCCACCAGCCGTTGCCGTTCCAGGAGCGGATCAGGTCGGTGCCCCACTGGCGGTGCACCGCGTCCTCGATCGCCCCGGGTACGGCGGCGGGAAGGGCGCCGAGGGAGTTGCCGTCGAGATAGACGACCCCCTTGGGGAGGAGGAAGCGGTCACGGACGTGGGCGAGCGGGTCGGCGGCGTCCAACGCGGCGGCGCGTTCGGTCAGCATGAGGTCTCTCCGTCGTGGTCCGAGGGTGCGTGGTACGAGGCGGCGGCGCCCGAGGGGGCGGTCTCCGAAGGGGCGGTCTCCGAGGGCGCGTTGACCGAGGGAGCAGTAGGAGCGCGGTCGGCGTCGCCGCGGTCCCGGACGAGATCGAGCGCGATGTCGGTGAGCAGGTCCTCCTGCCCGCCGACCAGCCGCCGCTGCCCCGCCTCGACCAGCAGGTCGCGTGTGTCGAGACCGTGGCGCAGGGCCGTGGTCTCCGCGTGCCGCAGGAAGCTGGAGTACACCCCGGCGTAGCCGAGCGTCAGCGTCTCCCGGTCCACCCGCACGGGCCGGTCCTGCGTCGGCCTGACGAGCTCCTCCGCGGCGTCCGTCAACGGGAACAGCGCGCAGCCGTGCTCCCAGCCCATCAGGTCGAACACCGCCACCGTCGGCTCCAGCGGTGCGTTCCCGGCGCCCGCGCCCTGCCCGGCCAGCGAGGCGTCCACGCGGTGGGCGCCCTCCTCCACCGCCGTGATGCTGTTGGCCACGCCCAGGCCGAGGTTGTGGTGGGCGTGGATGCCGATCTCGGTGGCCGGGTCGAGGACCTCGCGGTAGGCGCGGACCCGTTCCCGTACGCCGTCCATGGTCAGCCGGCCGCCGGAGTCGGTGACGTAGACGCAGTGCGCTCCGTACGACTCCATGAGGCGGGCCTGGGCGGCCAGTTCGGCCGGCGGGGCCATGTGCGACATCATCAGGAAACCCGATACGTCCATCCCCAGCTCCCGGGCCAGGCCGATGTGCTGGGCGGCGATGTCCGCCTCGGTGCAGTGCGTGGCGACGCGGACGGACGTGACGCCGAGGGCATGGGCGCGGCGCAGGTCGTGGGAGGTGCCGATGCCGGGCAGCAGCAGGGTGGTGAGCCGGGCCCGGGTGAGCACGTCGGCCGCGGCCTCCAGCCACTCCCAGTCGGTGTGTGCGCCGGGGCCGTAGGTGACCGAGGAACCGGAGAGGCCGTCGCCGTGGGCGACTTCGACGGCGTCGACGCCCGCGGCCTCCAGCGCGGCGGCGATCGCCCGGACCTGGTCGACCGTGTAGCGGTGCGCCACGGCGTGCATGCCGTCGCGCAGGGTGACGTCCTGGACGTAGACCTTGGTCATCGGGCCGGGCTCCGTTCGGCCAGGCGCTCGGCGGTGCGCAGTGCGGCGGAGGTCATGATGTCGAGGTTTCCCGCGTAGGCCTGGAGGTGGTGGGCGGCGCCCTCCACCTCCAGGTAGACGGAGAGCAGCAGCCGCCCGCCCCCGGCGAGCCGCACCAGCGGGTCGTCGGACGCCAGTCGGCGGAACTGCGGCTCCTGCTTGAGCCGGTAGCCGGGCACGTACGCGGCGACGGAGGCGGCCATCGCGTGCACGGAGGCGGCCACCCGCTCCGTGTCGCAGTCGTCGACGACGCAGTGCACGGTGTCGCGCATCAGCAGCGGCGGTTCCGCCGGGTTGAGCACGATGATCGCCTTGCCCCGGGCCGCGCCGCCCACCTGCTCCAGCGCTCGGGAGGTGGTCTCGGTGAACTCGTCGATGTTCGCCCGGGTGCCGGGCCCCGCCGACCGGGAGGCGATCGAGGCGACGATCTCCGCGTAGTGCACCGGCGCCACCGCCGAGACGGCGGCGACGATCGGGACGGTCGCCTGGCCACCGCAGGTGACCATGTTGACGTTGCGGGCGTCCAGGTGCTCGTCGAGGTTGACGGGCGGGACGACGTACGGGCCGACGGCGGCCGGGGTGAGGTCGACGATCGTCTTTCCGTACGGCGCGAGCGCGGCCCAGTTGCGGTGGTGGGCGGCGGCGGAGGTGGCGTCGAAGACGAGGTCGATGTCGTCGAAGCCGTCCAGGGTCAGCAGCCCGGCCACTCCGTCCGCGCTGGTGGGCACCCCGAGCCGGCGGGCCCGCGCGAGCCCCTCCGACTCCGGGTCGATGCCGATCATCGCGGCGGCGGTGATGTTCCGCCCGCCTCGAACGATCTTGACGAGGAGATCGGTGCCGATGTTGCCCGATCCGATCACGGCTGCCTTCATCGGACGGCCTCCTTCAGCAGCGGCGTCAGGCCGAAGAGGCGGACGGCGTTGCCGCCGAGGACGGCCGCCTGCTCCTCGGGGGTGAGGTCGCTCTCCCGCACCAGACGGCCGATGTCCTGCTCGCCGAGCGGGAAGGGATGGTCGGAGCCGAGCAGCACCCGCTCCACGCCCATCACGTCCACCAGCAGCCGCAGTGAGCCCGGGTCGAATACGGCCGAGTCGACGCAGAAGCGGTCGGTGTAGTGCGAGGGAGGCCGCGGGCTGTCGGCCCGTACGACGTCGCGGCGGTGCCAGGCGTTGTCTGCCCGGCCCAGCAGGTACGGGAAGCTGCCGCCGCCGTGGGCGAACAGCAGCCGCAGGGACGCGGGGAGGCGTTCGAAGGCGCCGGAGAGGATCAGCGACAGGATCGTCAGGTGGGTCTCGGCGGCCATGCCCGCGAGCCACGCCAGCATGTAGCGCGAGAAGCGCGGGCCGGTGGGCAGGTCCCAGGGGTGGACCAGGACGGTCGCGTTCTCCTCGGCGCAGTGCGTGAGGAACTCCAGCAGCGCGCCGTGGTCGAGGTCGCGGTCGCCGATGTGGTTGCCGATGTGCACGCCGTGGAAGCCCTGGCGCATCGCCTCGGTGAGCGCGGCGCAGGCCGCCCCGGTGTCCTGGAGCGGCACCTGGCACAGCGGGGCCAGCCGGTGCGGGGCGTACGAACTGTAGTGCAGCAGGCGGGAGTTGACCGTCCGGCACCAGTCCGCGGCGCGAGCGGGCTCCAGCCCGTAACCGAACATCAGCGGGGTGCTGGAGAGCACCTGGATGTCCACGCCGAGCCTGTCCAGGTCGGCGACGCGCTCCGCCGGGTCCCACAGGGTGCGGCGCACCGGCCGGTACTCGGCGGCCCCGGCCATCATCATCCCGGCGTCCGGGCCGTCCGTGGTACGCAGCCAGGGGCCGTCGTCGGAGCCGGTGAGCGCCCGGGACTCGGCGCGGCCGATCTGCGGGAAGACGTGGGCGTGGATGTCGACGACGGTCATGCGCGGTCCGCCTCGTCGCGACGGGTGCGCGGACGCAGCTCCTGCGGCCAGTCCTTGCCCGGGTGCACCGCACCGCAGTTCCCGCAGGTGCGGGCGGCCTCGTCGGCGTAGAACGCGCCGAACACCGGCGGCAGGTCGTCGACGATCGAGGTGAGCTGCAACTCGCTGCGGTGCACCACGTGGTGGCACTCCGTGCAGTACCACTCGAAGGCGTCGCGCTGCCCCTCGGGCCTGGCGAACTCGACGACCAGACCGATGCTGCCCTCCTCCGGCCGCTGCGGGGAGTGCCGCAGATGCGCCGGGGCCAGGAAGACGTCGCCCTCCCGGATGTGGATGTCGCGCGGCGGCTGTCCCTCCTCTTCCATGACGCGCAGGACCATGTCGCCCTTGAGCTGGTAGAAGAACTCCTCGATCGGGTCGTCGTGGAAGTCGGTGCGGCGGTTGGGGCCGCCCACGATCGTCACCATCAGATCGGCGTCCTGCCAGATCTGGACGTTGCCGACCGGTGGCCGGAGCAGGTGTCGGTGTTCATCGATCCAGGACTGGAGATTGAACGGAACCATGGTCATCGGAGCGGCTCCCGGGTCTGTGGAAGGTGGGCCACCGCGCTGATCTCGATCAGCAGGTGGGGGTGGGGCAGTTGGTGGACGGCGACGGTGGTGCGGCTCGGGCCGGTCTCGTCGAAGTACTCGGCGTAGATCGCGTTGTAGTGGCCGAAGTCGTTCATGCTGACCAGGTACGTGGTGACGGACACCAGGTCGTCGAGGCTCCCGCCGACCGCGGCCAGCAGGCCCGCGATGTTGTCGAGCACGGCCCGGGTCTGGGCCCGGATGTCGAGGTCCGTCACGCCCATCGCGTCGGCGCTCGCGCCGTCGAAGCCGCCGTCCGGGCGGCGCGAGCTGGTGCCGGACACGAAGACCAGATCGCCCGCGCGCCTGAGGTGCGGGAAACGGCCTCGTGGCGGGGCGGCGCCGGGCACGATCACGCTGCCTCCCCGGTGGTGAACCCGACCGGACCGAGGCCCGCGACGGTGGCCCGCACGTGCGTGCCGGGCGGAAGCGGTACGGCCGCGGTCGCCGCGCCGGCGAGGATCACGGTGCCGGGTCCGAGCGAACCGGCGAGTCGGGCCGCGGCGGCGAGGGCGCGCAGCGGGTGGCCGAGGATCGCGGCGGTCGAACCGGCCTGCGCCAGGCGTCCGTCGAGCTCCAGCAGGACGCCGAGGTTGCCCAGGTCGGCCGGGGCCCGCCAGGGCCCCAGGACGTAGCCCGCGGCGGAGGTGTTGTCGGCGATCACCTCGGGGAGGGAGAACCGGAAGCCGTCGTACCGGGAGTCGATGACCTCCAGTGCGGGTGCCACGGCTGCGACTGCCGCCGCCGGGTCGGCCCCGGGGCGCAGCGTGCTGCCGAGGAGGAAGGCCACCTCCGGCTCGACCCGGGGGTGGATCAGCCCGGAGGTGTCGTACCGCTCTCCGTCGGTGATCTCCATCCGGTCCGTCAGCCGTCCGTGGATCAGGTCGGCCACCCCCATCTGCCGCATCTTGGCGAGGCTGGTGAAGCCGAGCTTGAAGCCGGTGAGCCGCTCGCCGCGGGCCAGCCGCCGTGCGACCAGGGCCTCCTGGACGGCGTACGCCTCGTCGGTGTTCGTCAGTCCGCTGCCGCCGCCGGGCAGCGGGCGCGCGTCCAGCGCCGCGCTGTCGAGGGACTGGGCCAGTGCCGCGATGTTCATCGGTCATCCCTTTCCTGAGCCGGGCGTCCGAAGGACGCACGCACCGAGCCGAGGCCGTCGATGCGGGCTTCGAGGACGTCGCCGGGCTCGACGGCCGCCATGGGCCCGAGCGCGCCGGTGAGCACGGTGTCCCCGGCCCGCAGCGGGCACCCGAGCCGCACGAGGGTGTCGGCCAGCCACACGGCGGCGTGCAGCGGGTTCCCGAGACAGGCGGCGCCCGCGCCGGTGGAGACGGGCTCGCCGCGGCGCTCCAGCACCATGCCGACGGTCCGCAGGTCGAGTTCCCGCAGCGGTACGGGCCGGGTGCCCAGGACGTAGGCACCGCTGGAGGCGTTGTCGGCGATGGTGTCGACGGCCGAGATGTCCCAGTCGCGGATGCGGCTGCCGACCACCTCGACGGCGGGCAGCGCGAAGGCCGTCGCCCGGATCACGTCGGCCACGGTGTGCCGCTCGTGGATGAGATCGTGATCGAGCACCAGGGCGACCTCGGCCTCCGCCCTGGGCTGGAGCACCGAGCCCCAGCCGATCTCGGCGCCGTCCGGCACCGCGGTGTCGTCCAGCAGGGCTCCGAAGTCCGGTGTGTCCACGCCCAGTTGTGCCTGCACCGCCGTCGAGGTCAGGCCGATCTTCCAGCCGGTGACGCGGCGGCCCGCGGCGATGCGGCGTTCGGTGAGGACGGACTGGACGGCGTAGGCGGCGTCCAGATCGCCGGACGGGAGGAGGTCGCGGACAGGGTCGCACGGGACACCGCTGCGCCGTGCCTCGTCGATGCGCCCGGCGGCCCGCGCCACGGCGTCGTTGACCGTACTCACCACTTCACGCACACATGCATCACTCACCACTTCACGCACACATTCATCGGCTCGGAGAAGAAGTCGAGGGAGTGGTCGCCGCCCTCACGGCCGATCCCGGACTCCTTCACGCCGCCGAAGGGCGTACGGAGATCACGCAGGTTCCAGGTGTTGACCCAGGCGATGCCGACGTCGAGAGCGGGGGCGACGCGGTGCGCGCGGCTCACGTCGCCGGTCCACACCGTGGCGGCCAGGCCGTACGGGCTCGCGTTGACGAGGGCCAGTGCCTCCTCCTCGGTGTCGAACGGGGCCAGGTGCACGAAGGGCCCGAAGATCTCCTCCCGTACCGCCGGGTGGTCCTCAGGCAGCCCGGTCAGCACGGTGGGCTCCACCCAGAAACCGCCGTCCCGCCCGTCCGAGAAGCGCGGCACCCCGCCACCCGCCAGCACGTCGCCGTGGGCCGCGGCCTCGTCGAGGAAGCCCAGTACCTTGTCGCGGTGCGCGGCGGAGATCATCGGGCCGTAACCGCTCAGTTCCTTCGCGCCGGCGGCCAGCGCCTCGGCGAACGCGTCGAAGACCGGCCGTTCCACGTACACGCGCTCGGTGCACAGGCACACCTGCCCGCTGTGGGTGAACGCCGAGCGGAGGGTGCCTGCCACGGCCTGCTCCAGGTCCGCATCGGCGAAGACCAGCCCGGCGTTCTTGCCGCCCAGCTCGAACGAGACGGGCACCAGCCGCGCCGCCGCGGCCCGCATGATCGCGCCGCCGGTACGCGACTCCCCCGTGAAGGCGATCGCGTCGATCCCGGGGTGCTCGGTGAGCCACTGGCCGGCCGCGTCCGCGCCGCCGCCGTGGACGAGGTTGAAGACGCCCGCCGGCAGTTCCGCCTCGGCCATCACCTCCGCCAGCAGACAGGCCGTGCCGGGCGTGAGCTCGGAGGGCTTGGCGACCACCGTGTTGCCCATGGCGAGGGCGGGAGCCACCTTCCAGGTGAGCAGCAGCAGCGGCAGGTTCCACGGCGAGATCACCGCGACCACGCCGAGCGGTTTGCGCACGGTGTAGTTCAGGGCGCCACGCCCGTCCGGGGTGGTGGTGCGCCAGGACTGTTCGCTCCGCCCTGCCGTGAGATCGGCGTACGAACGGAAGTTGGCGATCGCGCGCGGGATGTCGGTCGTCGAGGCGAGGTCGCGGGGCTTGCCCGTGTCGGCGCACTCGGCGGCGACGAACTCCTCGAAGCGCTGCTCGATGCCGTCGGCGATCCGGTGCAGGAGGCCCACGGCCCGCGCAGTGCTTCCCTGGCGGCGCGCACCGCCTGGTCGACCAACTCCCGTGACGCCGCGGGCAGTTCGCCCGCGGGGCGCCCGGAGACCGGATCGATCAGCGGGAACGGCACGCCGGACGCGTCGAACCTGCCTCCTACGTAGTGCCGCACGGGTGAGCTCACCTTGTGGACCTCCGTTGCCGGACCGGGGGTTCGGATCTGGCTCCCCGGACTGTGCGGGTATCATGCGCCCACCGAGATATGCCGAGCCAATGCCAATAGCCGTGATGCATATACCGATCCGGGTATGTGGCCGCCGAGCCCGCTGCGACCGCCTCCTGGAAGGAGCCCCGCGATGGACCTTCTCGACGGTCGCCTGAAGTTCCGGCACCTGACGCTGCTCGTCGCGATCATCGACCACGGAAGCGTGGTGCGGGCGGCCGAGACCCTGCACCTCACCCAGCCCGCCGCGACCCGGACCCTGCGCGAGCTGGAGACCGTCGCAGGCCTTCCGCTCTTCGTGCGCGTGCCGCGCGGCATGCGGCCCACCGTCTACGGCGAAGCGCTGGCCGAGCACGCCCGCGCGGTGGTCGCCGAAGTGCGACGGGCCGAGGAACACCTCACCGGCCTGCGGGAGGGACAGGACGGCACGGTGACCGTGGGCACCCTGCTGGCCGGTGCCAACGTGCTGCTGCCACGAGCCGTCGCCCGGCTCAAGCGGGAGCGGCCCCGGCTCACCGTCGTCGTACGCGAGGGGACGCCGGACCTCCTCCACCCGGCGCTGCTCACAGGCGAGTTGGACGTCATCGTCGGCAGACTGGGGTCGGCCCCGGGAGAGGGCGACAGGCTGCGCCAGCGGAAGCTGTACCGGGAGCCCATCCGGCTCGCCGTCCGCTCCGGGCACCCGCTGTCCGGAGCCGACGGGATGACGCTCACGGACACCCTCGGGTTCCCCTGGATCCTGCCGGTCGAGCAGACCGCCCTGCGTCAGGAGCTCAGCGCCCTCTTCGCCGACCGGGGGCTCCCGCTGCCCGCGGACCGCGTCGAGTGCACGTCCATCCTCACCATGCGGGCGCTGCTCCTGCAGACGGACATGGTGGCACTCCTGCCCGAGCTGGTCCTGCGCGACGACGAGCACCTGGCCGCGTTGCCGGTCGAACTTCCCTCCGTGGGCCGCACGGTGGGCACCACCGAAGCGGCCCACCGCACGCGCACCCCCGCTCTGCAGGCGCTGCTGCACCATCTCGACCAGGAGGCGGCGGTGCTGCGCGAGACGCTCGGCGGGGCACCGGCGGCCCGTTAGGCGCGCACCGGACGACCCCCGGGCGGCACACGGCGTGCCGGTCGCCTTCCGTCACGCTCGTGTCGAGGCCCGCGCCCGCGCGACGGCGTCGAGGGAGGCGGACGGCCTCGTACGGGCCGAGCGCCGGCCCCACTTGCGTTCGCTGCCTGCCCCGAGCAACGAACCCAGCACCGCGCCGACACCGATGGCGGCCACGGACGCCAGGGTCGTCACCAGGTACTGATGGGCCCCGGGAACCCCGAGGACGAGTTGGAGCACGCTGCGGTACAGGTCGGGCCCTGGCAGCACACTGCCCGCGATGCCCGGGATCAGCACCGCCCGCGCGGGCACTCCGGCGCGCGGTCCGATCACGGCGGACACCGCGCCCATGGCGGTGGTGGCCAGCCCCGTCGCCAGCGGAACCGACCAGTCCAACTGCGCCGTGCCGAACACCTTCACGCCCGCGCCGATCAGCGCCGCAGCCATCGCCCAGGGCACCAGCCGAGGGCCGCCGCCCATGAACACGGCGTTGCCCAGGGCGCCGACGCCACTGGTGACGAGGGTGAGCCAGACGGGCAGCGAGGCGAGCGTCGTGGCGCGTGCGTCCGAGTCGAGGCCGCGCAGCAGGAAGGCGACGGTGAGGAGGCCGCCCGCCATGGCGGCGAAGAACATCAGCAGGCTCACCGCACGGGCCCCCGCCATCGGACGGAAGCCGTCGATCGCGTCCTCGGTGAGGGAGACCACGGTCAGGACCGGCAGCATCAGGATCACGTTGGCCGCGACGGTGCTCGCCCCCTCGCGTCCGCTGAGCACCCCGAAGTCGATCAACGCCATGGTGAGGGACATGAGCAGGGCCGTCTGCGCGGCCGTGACGTAGAAGGAGGGCAGCCCCGTGCGGCTCAGCGCCCACGCGGCACGGTTGGTGACCAGGAACAGCAGGGGCGACAGCAGCGCCGCACGCGGCGTGCCGGACGCGAGTACGCACAGCATGGCGGCCAGCACCGCGCCGCCGCTCAGCGTGAACCACCACGGCCACCGCGAGGGCAGCGACACGATCCGGTCGAGTGCCGCCTTCGCGTCCGCCGGTGAAAGCCGGTTGCCCACGATCCGTACGGTCAGCCGCTCCAGCGCGGTCAGGCGGCCCAGGTCCCGGGTGTCCTCCGACCCCAGGACCCTCAGCATGACGACGGGCACCCGTTCGGGCGGTGCGTACTGCACCTGCAGCGAACGCCCGGAGATGTCGACCTCCAGGTCCTGCATGCCCCACGCGGCCGTCACCGCGACGGCGGCCGTCTGGATGTCGCGGGTCGACGCCCCGGCCAGGAACAGTTCACGGCCCAGCCGCAGGACGAAACGCAGCACCTCGGCCGCCCCGCGCGCGTCGAAGTCCCGCGACGGCGGAAAGCGGACCTCCTCATAGGCTGTCCCGTACAACCGGTCCAGCAGGGTCCCCTCGTTCTGCCGCAGCCGGTCCAGCCGCGCCTGCCGGGCATGCGCGCGGGACCGCCGCCGGGAGAGCCTGCGCCACATCTGTTCTCCACTGTTCGCTGCCTGCTCGAAGCGCCACTGCGCGCCCCAGCATCTCCCGGCACCGCCGTCACCGCCGCTCGACCGGCGGGGGAGGTGACTTCGGGCCGGGGAGAAGTCGCGGGTGCGGCAGCCGTCGGGGCGCTGCGCGGCGGCCGTCGGGGGGCTGCGCGGTGGCCGGTACGGGCCTGCGCTGTTCAGCCGAGGAAGTCGACCCGGTCGATGAGGCCTTCGCGTACCCGGTAGGCCACCAGGACGCGGACCGGCTCGTCGGCCAGGCCGTGGGCGAGTTCGTGGTCGACCACCCAGTCGCCTTCGGTGAGCCGCCCCAGGATCTCCGCCCGGCAGCGGCCCTCGGCGAACTGTCCGGCATACGTGTCGCGCAGCGCCTGACGGCCCTGCAGCGGGCCGCCGCTGCGCCGGTTGACCAGGACGTCCTCGGCGTAGGTGGCGGCGAAGGCGTCGATGTCGTGGCTGTTGTAGGCGGCGAGCTGCTGCTCGACCACCTCGCGCGGTTCGGTCATGGTGGATCGTTCCTTCCTCGGTGTACGGGGTCAGGCCGTGAGACGGCGGGTGGCGAGTTCGGCGTAGAGCGCGGCCCCGTCGGGGAGCACCGCGTCGTCGAACTGCGCGTAGGGCGAGTGGTTCTGCGGCAGGTTGCCCGGGGCGGTCCCCTTCGGGGCGGCGCCGAGAAACGCGAACGAGCCCGGAACGGCGTCGAGTATCCGGGAGAAGTCCTCCGATGCGGTGGCCGGGTTCGGCAGCGGCTGGAAGCGCTCTTCGCCGAAGACTTCGCGGACGGTGTCCGTCAGGAAGTCGGTCTCGGCCCCGTCGGTCACGGTCACCGGGTACCCGGGCAGGTACTCGATCTCCGCCCGCAGTCCGTGGGCGGCGGCGACGGATCTGACCAGCTCCACCACCGTGTCGGCGACCTTGGAACTCGCCTGGGCGGAGAAGGTGCGCACGGTCGCCTCGAAGTGGGCGGTCTCGGGAATGATGTTGCGCCGGGTGCCGGCTCGGAGGAGACCGACGGTGATCACCACCGGATCGAACGCGTCGAAGCGGCGGGTCACCATGGTCTGCAGGGCGGTGACCATCTCGCAGGCCGCCGGGACGGGGTCCTTGGCCCGGTGGGGCGCCGAGCCGTGGCCGCCCGCACCGTGGACGGTGACGTTCAGCGCGGCGGAGGCGGCGAGGATCGGCCCGCGCCGGGAGCTGAACTCTCCGTGCGGCATGTCCGACACCACGTGCAGGGCGTAGGCGGCGACCGGGCGTCTGCCTGCCGCGTCCAGCACGCCCTCGGCCAGCATGGCGCCGGCGCCGTCCCCGCCTTCCTCCCCGGGCTGGAACATGAAGACCACGTCGCCGTGGAGCTGTTCCCGCCGCGCGGCCAGCAGGTGTGCGGCACCGGCGAGCATGGCGGTGTGCAGATCGTGTCCGCAGGCGTGCATGGCACCGTTCGCGGCGGCGAACGGCAGCGGGGCCTTCTCGGCGACCGGCAGAGCGTCCATGTCACCGCGCAGCAGCACCACCGGCCCCGGCCGCCCGCCGCGCAGCACCGCGGTGACCGAACTCAGCGCGGAGCCCAGGCTCACCTGGAGCGGGAGTCCGTCGAGGGACTGCAGCACCCGCTCCTGGGTGCGAGGGAGGGCGAGGCCCAGCTCGGGGAACCGGTGGAGGTCGTGACGGAGCCGGATCAGGTCCGGCGCCAAGGCCAGAGCGTCGTCGTGCAGGGACACAGGTACCTCCGTCGAACCCGCGTGGGCGGGAACTTGTGCAGAGCGATCTTGTTCCGTGATTCTGGATCTTGCGGCGGGAGTTTCCCGCGATTTCGCAGGATCACACCATGAGGGACCCCTTGATGAACGAATCCACCGGCGGCCGACGGTGACCGGTGCCGATGTGACGGTGGACGAGCTGGACCTCGCCCTGGTGAACGCGCTGCAACTGCGCCCCCGGGCACCCTGGTCCCTGCTCGGCCAGACACTCGGGATCAGCCCGGTCACCGCCGCCCGCCGCTGGCGACGGCTCTCGCAGGCCGGGATCGCCTGGGTGACCGCCTACGGCCTGCCGCATCCCGACGACCGCGGGTGCGTCGCCTACCTCGACCTCGACTGCGCACCCGACCGGCTCCGGCAGATCGCCGACGACCTGGCCGAGGACCCGCACGTGATGAGCGTCGAACATCTTTCCCAGGGCTGTGACCTCGTCGTCACCGCGGCCTTCACCGACCTGGCGAAGGTCTCCCGGTACACCGCCGAACGGCTCGGCCGGCTCCCCGGGATCAACGCCGTCCGCGTCCACCTGGCGACCGCCTTCTACGCCGAGGGAATCCGCTGGCGGCTGGACTCACTGGACCCCGCCCAGCGCGTGGAACTGCACGACGACCACCCGGCGAGCAACGGACCACCGCCCGGAGTGAGGGCCGAAGTCCGGGAAGAAGACCGGGAGTTGCTCATCAGGCTGGGCGTCGACGGCCGCCTCGACCAGACCGAGCTCGCCGCCGCCACCGGGCTCAGCCCGTCCACGCTGCGCCGCCGCCTCGACCGGCTGGCCGCCTCCGACGCGATGCGCTTCCGCTGCGAGATCGCCGCCCGCGACGCCGGCCGGCCGGTCCTGGCGACCTTCCGGGCCGACCTTCCCCCGGACCGGCTCGACGAGGTCGGCCCCCAGCTCGCCAGACTCCCCGAGATCCGGCTGTGCGTGGCCGTCACCGGCACGCACAACCTCATGCTCTCCGTCTGGCAGCGCTCCCTCGCCGACGTCCAGCGGCTGGAAACCGCTCTCGCCCGCAGGTTCCCCGCCCTGCGGGTGGCCGAGCGCCGCGTGTCGCTGCGCACCGTGAAACGGATGGGCCGGATCCTCGACGCGGACGGACGCGCGGTCCGCGCCGTCCCGATGGACATCTGGCGAGACCCGACCCCGGGCTCCTGACAGCCGTTCGGACCGGCCGGGTCGTCGCCGGGCCGTGATCGGGCGGGTGGCTCCGACACACCCGCAGAGCGGAAACGGCTTCTGACGAGACGAGACGAGACGGGCCGGGACGGGACGACGTCATCGGGTGGATCTTCAGGGGGAGATGCGCGGCGATTGGGCTAAGGGTGCGCGTCGGAATGAGGGAGGGGTGCGTGTCGGTCCTGTACATGAATGATTCCCCCCTCGCCCTTCTTATTCTGCGGGAATGCGCCCCACTTTCACGGGCTCATTCGTGTTCATCAGGTTTCGCGAGAGCCTCCGCACAGATGTGGTGATTCATTCCGGTGTTTCTGTCACGTAGAACCGTCAGAGCCGTCTCGATCATTGCTCTTTCGGCAGCGATGCTTTCGGCGGTCGAGCCCGTAATGGCGCAGGTCGCCGCGCTGCCGTCCTCCGCCGCCGTCCGACAGGGCGAGGCCGATTCCGGAGATTCCGACGGATTGCTGGGCCCCCCTGTCCCGGAGTCGCGCAGCAGGGCGGCCACGCAGTCGCCGAATCCGTTCCTCCTGCGGTCGGAGCTGCGGAAGATCTCACGGGGAGCCACCCAGCAGCTCTGCGCCCCCGGCATCCGCCTGCGCCTCAACCTCTTCAAGGACGTCCTGCTGGAAGCAGAACCGTCCACGGTGAAGGTCAGCGCCGACGGCACGAGCGTGAGCTGGCACGGCAAGGTGGCATCGGTGCCGGGCTCCTCCGTCGTGCTCGACGGACAGAACGTCTGTGGCAGTGGCGACGAGCAGCCCACGCTCAGCGGAACCATCTCGATGCCGGGCAAGTTGTACGCCCTCGCACCGGCCGGACCCGGCCAGGTGCGGGCCGAGGAGTACAACCCGGGCATGTTCGAAATCGGCGAGGGAGGAACCCGGCTGCGCAGCCACGCGCAGGACAAGGACAAGGGAACCCTGTCCATTCCTGCACCGCGCTCCCAAGCTCCGGGGAAAGCGCCCAGTAATCCGGCAGGGGTCTTTTCGTCGTCCGAAACGGCGTGCGCGGCGAAGAATTACCCCGTCATCGACGTGATGGTGGTGTGGTCTCCGCAAGTGACCCGGAATTTGGGTGGGCTGAAGGGCGCCGAGGCCGTAGCCGGACAAGGGGTCGGCCTGATGAATGAGGCGCTGGCCAACAGCAAGGTCAAGGGACGGGTCAGACTCGTCCGCGCCCAGGAGATGTCGGACTACACAGGCGGCGAGGATGACGAATCAGCCCTCGACGCGCTCAACAAACCCGACGACGGGCAGCTCGACAACATCAACGAACTGCGGGCCACGTACGGCGCCGACCTGGTGAGCATGCTGGTGACCGAGGGGTCCGGCATCGGCAACACACCTGCCCCGCCGTCGAAGCGCACGGTGAACCGGGCCTTCAGCGCCGTCAACCACAGCTACGTCCCCGGCCACACCATGGGCCACGAGATGGCACACAACCTGGGGGCGATCCACGACTGGGTGGCGTCCGACGAGGTCACCATGGCGAACCGGCCCTACAACCACGGGTACGCCGCACCGGACAAGGCCTGGCGGACCGTCATGGCCTACCCCGCCATCTGTGACGGCTGCAGCCGCATCCCGTACTTCTCCAACCCCCGTGTCACCCACCCCGACGGCCAGGTGACGGGGAACGCGGACGGTGACGTGAAGGGCCCCGTCGCCAGGCGCCCCGCCGACAACGCCAGGCTGCTGGACGAGATGTTCTCCACGGTTGCCGACTACATGGAGACCCGGATTCCCGTCGAGCTGTGCGACATGTCCGTCACCAGCGCGGACACGGCACAGGGGACGGCGTCGACGGCGTCGACCGGTCCCTACGGGCCGGGCACCGTGGTGACCGCGGCGGCGGTGCCCGCGCCGGGCTTCGTCTTCGTGCAGTGGATGCTCGACGGCAAGCCGCACAGTACGGACCGCAGGACCACGGTCAAGATCGCCGGGGACCACCGGCTGGTGGCGTACTTCACCGAGGGCGCCACACCGGCCCACAAGGTCGTCGCGCGAGCCGACTCCAAGGACGGCGGCGGTGTCGAACTGTCCCCGGCGGGGCCGGACTTCTCCGTGGGCAGCACCGTGACAGCCTCCTACTTCCGATGGACGGGTGCCAAGCTCCCGTTCGTCGGCTGGTCGGTCAACGGGGCGTCCGCGGGAAAGAGCCGACAGATCACGTTCACCGTTGACGGGCCGACCGAGGTGGTCGCCCACTTCTCTGCGGTCACCTCCACCCTGGCCGCATCCGCATCTCCCGGGAACGCCGGGACACTCGACCTCAGCAGCGGCGGACCGTACCCGCCCGGCACCACCGTGACCGTCACCGCCTCCCCTGCCGCAGGCAAGATCTTCTCGCACTGGCTCCTCGACGGCCGGCGGATGGAGCCCCGTTCACCGGCCGGCCGGGAGGAAGCTCTCGACGTCGTCATGGGGGAGGAGTCCCGTGCGCTGATCGCGGTCTTCAGCGACAGCCGTCGGATCGACGTCCGGGTGCTGCCGCACGCAGAGGCGGGGACGGCGACTTGGGAGCCGCGTCGAGCCGAGTACGCCGTGGGCGACAAGATCACGGTGACTGCCTCGCCGAAGCCCGGGTACGACTTCACCGGCTGGCGGCTGGACAACGAGCCCGCAGGCCGCAGCAACCCCTACGTCCTCACCGTTCGTGACGACCACGAACTGACCGCCCACTTCACCAAGGCGGCCGTGCCGCCCACCGTCACCCACCGGGTGTCCGCGACCGCTGTTCCCGTCGGCGGGGGCACGGTGTCCCTGCGCCCGGCCAAGGCGAGGTACACGAAGAACGACAAGGTCACCGCGACTGCCTCGCCGAAGCCCGGGTACGACTTCACCGGCTGGCGGCTGGACAACGAGCCCGCAGGCCGCAGCGACAGTCTTTCCCTGACAGTTGCGAGGGACCATCACCTGACCGCCTCCTTCGCCCCGCACAAGACCGTCAGGACGTACAAGGGCAGGATCATCGCCCGAACCGGCCTGCTGGTGCGCGACCGGCCCGACCAGGGAGGCCGCATCATCGGCAAGCTGGACAACGGCAAGGTCGTCAACATCGCCTGCAAGGTGAAGGGCCAGAGCGTCGACGGCAACCCGCGGTGGTACCGACTCACCGACGGCAGCTACGCCTGGTCCTCCGCCCGCTACATCGCCAACATCGGGCCCGCGCCCCATTGGTGCTGAACACGTAACCATGGTGTCCG
>NZ_JBSGZD010000090.1:0-27729 GCF_053610825.1 Streptomyces sp. NPDC054863
CGTCACTGCTGTCAGTGCTTCACCGCTGCGCCGGCCCTGGCGGCCTCGGCGGCCTCTACGGCTTCCGCGGCGGCGTCTTCCTTGTTCTTGTTGGAACCGCCCTGCGTCTTGACGATCGTCACGACGAGGCCGATGAAGAAGGCGGCCATCACCACCGGGGGCACGAGCGCGGAGACATAGTCCATGTCTCCAGAGTAGCTAGCTCGCCTCGCGCCGCTCCCCCGGGGGCGCGGGCCGCTTGCGGGGCGGGAAGGCCTCGGACGGGGTGGGCATCGGGCGGTCCCGCGACGGGGTGTCGGCGGGGGCCGGCTTGCCGGGGGCGGGCGGGCGGACCGGCCCGCTGTCGGCCCGCCCGCCCGGGAGCGCGGTCAGCCGGGTGCGCGGAGCCGGGGCGGCGGGGAGTGCGACGCCGGACGACGTGGAGGTCGTACGGGCGAGTCTGGCCCGGACCGAGCGTTCCGCGATGCCCTGGCAGCGGGCCAGCAGGGCCGCTGCGAGCGGGAGTCGGCGCAGGGAGCGCAGGGAGGACAGGTCGTCGGGCTGAGGGCGGTAGCCCGCCGCGAGGGCGTCCTGGAGGAGCTCCAGGTAGCCGGTGGCGGAGCCGGGGAGTGCGACCCGGTAGCGGGCGAGGTCCGCGAGGAGGAAGGCGCGCAGCCGTCCCGCCTCCCGGATCGCTTCGTCCACCGACTCGGCCAGGAGGAGGCAGTCCCGCACCTCGTCGGCGGGGAGGGGGGCGGGGTGCAGGGCGAGGGCGAGGGCGCGTCGGAGCACACGCAGTTCGTCTGCGCTGAACGCCATGCCGCCGCGGGAACCGTATGGCGTGGGCATGTGGTGACTTTAAGTGCTTAGCGGACAAAATTCGTTTATCGGGCACTCGATGGCGCGTTGCCGACGCCTGCCCGTGGCCCCCGTTGCCCCCGTCTTGGCAACTCCCTTACATTTTCCGCCCGTTCGGGCCGCCCTCACATGCGGGCGATGTTCCGTTCGTACACCAGGCGCAGGCCGATCAGCGTCAGCCACGGTTCGTGCTCGTCGATGGCGGAGGACTCGCCGAGGATGATCGGGGCGAGGCCGCCCGTCGCGATGACGGTGACGTCGTCCGGGTCCTCGGGGGAGAGCTCGCGGGACATGCGGGCGACGACTCCGTCGACCTGGCCCGCGAATCCGTACACGATGCCCGACTGCATGGCCTCGACGGTGTTCTTGCCGATGACGCTGCGCGGGCGGGCCAGTTCGATCTTGCGGAGCTGGGCGCCCTTGACGCCGAGGGCGTCGACGGAGATCTCGATGCCGGGGGCGATGACGCCGCCCACGTACTCGCCCTTCGCGGAGACCGCGTCGAAAGTGGTGGCCGTGCCGAAGTCGACGACGACCGCGGGGCCGCCGTACAGCTCGACGGCGGCGACCGCGTTGACGATGCGGTCGGCGCCGACCTCCTTGGGGTTGTCCATGAGGATCGGCACGCCGGTCTTCACGCCGGGCTCGACGAGGACGGCGGGGACGTCGCCGTAGTAGCGGCGGGTGACCTCGCGCAGCTCGTGGAGGACGGAGGGGACGGTGGCGCAGATGGCGATGCCCTCGATGCCGTCGCCCAGCTCGTTGCCGAGCATGGGGTGCGTACCCATCAGCCCCTGGAGGAGGACGGCGAGTTCGTCGGCGGTGCGGCGGGCGTCGGTGGAGATGCGCCAGTGCTCGACGATCTCCTCGCCGTCGAACAGGCCGAGGACGGTGTGGGTGTTGCCGACGTCGATGGTGAGGAGCATGGCTTACTTCGCCTCGTCCTGAGCGCCGTGGGCGTCGGCCGCGCGCAGGTCGAGGCCGATGTCGAGGATCGGGGACGAGTGGGTGAGGGCGCCCACGGCGAGGTAGTCGACGCCCGTGTCGGCGTACGCGCGGGCCGTGTCGAGGGTGAGCCGGCCGGAGGATTCGAGGGCGGCGCGACCGGCGACCAGGGCCACCGCTTCGGCGGTCTGCTCCGGGGTGAGGTTGTCGAGGAGGATCAGGTCGGCGCCCGCCTCCAGGACCTCGGTGACCTGCGGGATCGTGTCGACCTCGACCTCGATGGGGACCTCGGGGAAGGCGTCGCGCACGAGCTTGAAGGCCTGGGCCACTCCCCCGGCGGCGACCACGTGGTTGTCCTTGACGAGGGCCGCGTCGGAGAGCGACATGCGGTGGTTGACGCCACCGCCGCAGCGGACCGCGAACTTCTCCAGGGAGCGCAGGCCCGGGGTCGTCTTACGGGTGTCGCGGACCTTCGCCTTCGTACCTTCGAGGGCGTCGGCCCACGCGCGCGTGGCGGTGGCGATGCCGGAGAGGCGGCACAGGAGGTTCAGTGCGCTGCGCTCGCCGGTGAGGAGGTCGCGGGTGCGGGTGGTGACGGTGAGGAGCTTCTGCCCCGCCTCGACGCGGTCGCCGTCCTCGACGTGCCGCTCGACCTCGAACTCCTCGGTGCAGACGATGGACAGGACCGTCTCGGCGATGCGCAGGCCCGCGACCGTACCGGCTTCGCGGGCGGTGAAGTCGCCGGTGGCGACGGCCTCTTCGGGGACGGTCGCGACGGTGGTCACGTCGACGCCCTGCGCGAGGTCCTCGGCGAGGGCGACGTTGGCGATGTCCTCGACCTCGATGGGGTCCAGGCCGCAGTCGAGGAGGAGCTGGGCGAGGTCGGGGTCGAGGCCGCAGTCGGAGAGGTCGTACGTGCCGTCCGCCGCGCCCTCTTGAGGTGCTGCTCCGGCGGAGCAGCCGCAGGCGTCGCCGCAGCCGCCACCCGTGTCGGCCTGCGGGAGGAGCCGGGGGTTCTCGGGGGTGCTCACTGGTGCTGCTCCTTCGGAGAGTGGGTCTGTACGGGCGGGAAGGCGGCCGTCGCGGTGCGGCGCACCACGAGGCGTCGGTCCGGTGTCAGCCGGACCACCAGGTGGCGCTGCCAGTCGGCGTCGTCACGGTCGGGGCGGTCCTCGCGCCAGTGGCAGCCGCGGGTCTCCGCGCGCTCCAGGGCAGCGGCGACCAGCACGCGCGAGACGCACAGCAGGTTCGTCGTCTCCCAGGAGTCGACGCCCGGTTCGGCGGACTTGCCCCAGCTGTCGAGGTCGTGCGCCGCGTCGAGCTGCACGGCCTCCAGGGCGTCCGCCGCGTCGCCGAGGCTCTGCGCCGAGCGGAGGACCCCGGCACCCAGCGACATCGTCCGCTGGATGTCGTGGCGGGCGTCCGGGGCGATGAGCGGGAGGACGGTGGCGGGGTCGGTGGGCGCGGCCGGGGCGCCCCGGTCGGCCGAGGTGATCTCCTCGGCGATGCGCTCGGCGAAGACCAGACCCTCCAGGAGGGAGTTGGAGGCGAGCCGGTTCGCGCCGTGCACGCCCGTGCAGGCGACCTCGCCGCACGCGTACAGGCCGGGCACCGTGGTGCGGCCGTGCAGGTCGGTGCGGATGCCGCCGGAGGCGTAGTGCGCGGCGGGCCCGACCGGGACGGGCTCGGTCACCGGGTCGATGCCGTGGCTGCGGCAGGCGGCGAGGATCGTCGGGAAGCGGTTCTCCCACATCTGCGCGCCGAAGTGCCGGGCGTCCAGGTACATGTGGGCGGCGCCCTGCTCCTGCATGCGGCGCATGATCGCCTTGGCGACGATGTCGCGGGGGGCGAGCTCGGCGAGCTCGTGCTGCCCGAGCATGAAGCGCACGCCGTCGGCGTCCACGAGGTGCGCGCCCTCGCCCCGTACCGCTTCGGAGACCAGCGGCTGCTGGCCCTCCGCGCCCTCGCCCAGGAACAGCACCGTCGGGTGGAACTGGACGAATTCGAGGTCCGAGACCTCCGCGCCCGCGCGCAGTGCGAGGGCGACGCCGTCGCCGGTGGAGACGGCGGGGTTGGTGGTGGCGGCGAAGACCTGGCCCATGCCGCCGGTCGCGAGGACGACGGCGGGGGCGTTGACCGCGCCGACGCCGTCGTGCTGGCCCTCGCCCATGACGTGCAGGGTGACGCCCGCGGTGCGTCCCTCCGCATCTATGAGGAGGTCGAGGACGAGTGCGTTCTCGATCGTACGGACGGCCTTCTCGCGGACGGCTTCGACGAGGGCGCGGGAGATCTCGGCGCCGGTCGCGTCGCCGCCCGCGTGCGCGATGCGGCGGCGGTGGTGGCCGCCCTCGCGGGTGAGCTCGATGGCGCCGCTGTCGGGGTCGGTGTCGAAGTGGGCGCCGGTGGCGATCAACCGCCGTACGGCGTCCGGGCCTTCGGTGACCAGGGTGCGTACCGCTTCCTCGTCGCACAGGCCCGCGCCCGCGACGAGGGTGTCTTCGAGGTGCTGCTCGGGGGTGTCGCCCTCGCCGAGTGCGGCGGCGATGCCGCCCTGCGCCCAGCGGGTCGAGCCGTCGTCCAGGCGCGCCTTGGTGACGACGACGGTACGCAGCCCGGCGGCGGTGCAGCGCAGGGCCGTGGTGAGGCCCGCGACGCCGGAGCCGACCACCACGACGTCGGCGTCGATCGACCAGCCGGGGGCGGGGGCGGTCAGACGTATGCCGGTCACTGGGCTGCTCCTGGGGTGTGCGGGTGCTGCGGTACGTCTTCGGTGTGCGGGTGCTGCGGTGCGCCGTCGAAGGTCAGCGGGATGTTGTCGATGAGGCGGGTCGCGCCGACCTTGGCGGCGACCGCGAGGACCGCCTCGCCCCGGTGGCCTTCCCCGACCTCGGTGAAGTCGGCGGGGTCCACGAGCGCCAGGTAGTCCAGCGCGAGACCGGGCGCCTCTTCGAGGATGCGGTGCGCTGCTTCCCTGACCGCCGCGGGGGACGTCCGGGCCGCGCCCGCGAACAGGGCGGCGGAGAGCGCGAGGGCGGTGCGGCGCTCCTCGGCGGAGAGGAAGCGGTTGCGGCTGGAGAGGGCCAGGCCGTCGCCCTCGCGGACGGTCGGGACGCCGACGATCTCCACCGGGAAGTTGAGGTCCAGCACCATGCGCCGGATCAGGGCGAGCTGCTGGGCGTCCTTCTGGCCGAAGAGGGCCAGGTCGGGACCTGTGAGGTGGAGGAGCTTGGCGACGACCGTGAGCATGCCGTCGAAGTGGCCGGGGCGGGTGGCCCCTTCGAGGCACGCGCCCATGGGCCCCGCGGAGAGGCGGACCCGGGGCGCGCCGCCGGGATAGACCTCGTCGACGGCGGGGGCGAACACGGCGTCCGCTCCGGCCTCCTCGGCGACGCGGAGGTCCTCTTCGAGGGTGCGGGGGTAGCGGTCGAGGTCTTCGCCCGCCCCGAACTGGAGGGGGTTGACGAAGACGGTGACGAGCACCGTGCCGTCCGCGCCCGCGTGTTCCCGTGCGGTACGGATCAGGGTGGCGTGCCCCTCGTGCAGCGCGCCCATCGTCATGACGACGGCGCGCCTTCCCGTGCGCGCGAACGCGTCGAGTTCGGCGGTCGTACGCAGCAGCACGCTCATCGCAGGTCCCCCTCCGCCAGAACGCCCAGCAGGTCCTCGGCGAGTTCGGGCTTGAGCAGGCCGTGCGCGAGGGCGCGGTCGGCGGTCGTACGGGCCATGGCGAGGTAGCCGGCGACGGTCTGCGGGGCGTGCTTGCGCAGCTCCGCGACGTGGGCGGCGACGGTGCCCGCGTCGCCGCGTGCGACAGGCCCGGTGAGGGCGGCGTCGCCGGAGCGCAGGGCGTTGTCGAGGGCGGCGCCCAGGAGCGGGCCGAGCATCCGGTCGGGGGCCTCGACGCCCGCCGTGCGGAGCAGCTCCATCGACTGGGCGACCAGGGTGACCAGGTGGTTCGCGCCGAGGGCCAGGGCCGCGTGGTACAGCGGGCGGGCCTCCTCCGCGATCCACTCGGGCTCGCCGCCCATCTCGATGACCAGGGCCTCGGCGGCCAGCCGCAGCTCTTCGGGGGCGGTGATCCCGAACGAGCAGCCCGCGAGGCGCTCGACGTCCACGGGGGTGCCGGTGAAGGTCATCACGGGGTGGAGGGCCAGCGGGAGCGCTCCGGCGCGCAGGGCGGGGGCGAGCACGCCCGTTCCGTACCGTCCGGAGGTGTGCACGATCAGCTGTCCCGGCCGGATCGCACCGGTCTCGGCGAGACCCTCGACGAGGCCGGGGAGGGCGTCGTCGGGGACGGTCAGCAGGACGAGGTCGGCACGGGCCAGCACCTCGGCGGGGGCGACCATCGGGACGTCGGGCAGCAGGGTCGCGGCGCGGCGCACGGAGGCGTCGGAGACGCCCGAGGCGGCGACCGGGCGGTGCCCGGCCCTGCGCAGGGCGGCTGCCAGGGTGGAGCCGACGCGGCCCGCTCCGACGACACCGACGGTGAGGCGGGCGGGGCGGTCGGAGGGGTCGGGCTGCTGGGATGAGTTCACGCGGAAACGGCCTTCCGTTCCAGTCCGCAGGGGGTACCGGACGATTGCCCGTCATGCTACGCCAGCGTTTCCGGGGCTTCCTGGGGTGCGGAGCGGGCGGGCTTCGGGCTGCGGGACGGGTGGGCTTCCGGCCGCAGGGGGGCGGGCTTCGGGCTGCGGGACGGGTGGGCCTCCGGCCGCGGCGCGCGCGGGGCTTTTGCTGCGGGCCGGCTGTCCACAGGCTGTGGGGAAACTCCGGTGACGCCCTCGGCCCCGTACGCGATCATCGGCGGATGACCGACAGCGACAGCAACGACGACGGCACCGGCGCGGACCCGAAACAGCGCAGGCTGACCGCTTGGCGCGGGGCCGGCCGGGTGCTCGGCCGGGTGCCCGCCGAGCAGCGGATCGGCGACCGGCTGGCGGACCTCGCCGCCCGTGCGGGCAGCGTGTACGACCTGGACGGCCCGACCGACATGTACGGCGACGGCGTCGTCGAGGAGCTGGAGCGGCGCACCGCCGCCGTCCTCGGCATGGAGGCCGCCGCGTTCTTCCCCACCGGCACCATGGCGCAGCAGATCGCGCTGCGCTGCTGGGCGGGCCGCACCGGCAACCGCACGGTCGCCCTGCACCCCCGGGCGCACCCGGAACAGCACGAGCGCAACGCCCTCCATGAGGTGAGCGCCCTGCGCACCGTGCACCCGACGGCGGAGCCCCGCCTGCCCACCGCCGACGAGGTGCGCGCATTCGACGAGCCCTTCGGGGCGCTGATGCTGGAACTTCCGCTGCGCGAGCCCGGATTCGTCCTGCCGACGTGGGACGAGCTGACCGACGTGGTGGAGGCCGCCCGGGAGCGGGACGCGGTCGTCCACTTCGACGGGGCGCGGCTGTGGGAGTGCACTGCGCACTTCGGGCGTCCTCTTGAGGAGATCGCGGCGCTCGCGGACAGCGTGTACGTGTCGTACTACAAGTCGCTGGGCGGGATGTCCGGGGCGGCGCTGGCGGGCCCTCGGACGCTGATCGACGAGGCGAGGACGTGGCGCCACCGCTATGGGGGCGATCTCTTCCAGCAGTACCCGGCGGCGCTGAGCGCGCTGCTCGGCCTGGAGCAGGAACTGCCCCGGCTGCCGGAGTACGTGGCGCACGCGAAGGTGGTCGCGCAGGCGCTGGGCGAGGGGTTGGAGGCGGCGGGGGCGCCGTGGTTCCGGGTGAACCCGGAGGTCCCGCACACGCATCAGTTCCAGGTGTGGCTGCCGTACGCCGCCGACGTTCTGACGGAGGCGGCGGTACGGCAGGCGGAGGAGACGGGGACGGCGCTGTTCCACCGGTGGTTCCCCGGCGACACCCCCGGCATCTCGGTCACCGAGGTGACGGTGACGGCCGAGGGACTGGAGTGGACGGCCCGGGACGTGGCCGCTGCGGTGGCCGATTTCACCGGCCGGCTGCCTTAGTTGCAGCCCGCCGTACGGGGCGTGGAGGTGGTCCGTACGGCAGGCGCCGTACGGGTGCGGGAGGCGACGGCCGTACGGATGCGGGACGGGCGCAGTCGGGCCGCCAGCCGTGCGAAGGCGGCCCGCAGGTAGGCCCGGCCGGGCCGTTCCTCGACCACGGCGCGGAAGCGGAGGTCGTCGCGGACCGTGTCGCGCAGTTCGCGCACGGTCTGCCAGTCGTGCCTGCCGGGGGCGGGCGGGGCCGGGGTGCCGTGCTGGGCGGCGCGGTAGACGTCGAACATGTGCTGCTGGGATGCGTTCATGGCCCTCACGCTGCGCCGGGCCCGCCGCCCCTGGCCAACGGATTGACGAGGCCCGTCAATCGAACGGCCGCCGATTGACGGGGCCCGTCAATCGGCGGCCCGATTGTCGGTGCCGGAGTGCACCATGGGGCCATGAGCGTGTCCATCGACATCACAGGCCTGCCGCCCGAGCGGATCGATTTCGCGATCACGCCGCTGGCGGAGCTGGGCATGGCCCTGCACGCCCTGTGCGAGCCCGGCCACCACCCGGGCCAGCACGGCTGGGCGACGGCGACCGCCGCCGGACTGAAGCCGGACCTCGCGGACCGGCTGACCGAGGCGGACTTCCTGTGGCGGACGACGTTCTCGGACGTGTTCCTGCCGTTCGCCGGGGTCAAGGGCCGCCAGGGCGGGCCGGGGACGACGCTCGCGGAGGACCTCGACCTGCTGGACCGGCTGAACGACGAGGAGTTCGTGTCGGCCGCCCTGGAGTTCACCTGCTCCAGCATGTACGCGGTGGGCGGGCCCTCGCCGCTCGTCGACGACGCGCTCCGGGGCCGTGCGCTGGACCTCGCGGCGGCCCGCGGGCCCAAGCAACTTGACTTCACCCACCGGCTGCTGACGGACCCCGGCACCATCCGGCTCTGGCTGCGCCGGCTCTTCGAGGACTGCGACGAGGCCTTCTTCGCCGACACCTGGCGGCGGGTGCGGGTCCAGCTGGCCGCCGACGCCCGCCACAAGCAGGACCTGCTCCGGCGCAGAGGACTGGCCGAGGCACTGCACGCGGTCTCCCCCGCACTCAGCCTGGACGAGAAGGGGCACCGCATCCTGGCCGACAAGCTGGCCGACGGGCACACCAGCGCGGTGGACCCGGAGGTCGGCGCGGGACTGACCGCCGTGCCTTCCACCTTCGGCTGGCCGCACCTGATGGTGCTGCACGCCCCGGGCTGGCGCCCCGTCATCCACTATCCGGTCGGCGCACCGGAACTGCCCTCGCCCGCTTCCGTGCACCTGCTGCAGCAGCGGCTGGAGGCACTGGCCCACCCGATGCGGATGCGGCTGTGCCGGTTCCTGGCCCGGACCCCGTACACGACGGGCGAGCTGGCCGACACCATGGGGATCACCGCGCCCGAGGTCTCCCGGCACCTGACCGTGCTGAAGAAGGCGGGCCTGCTCACGACCCGCCGCCGCGGCCGGTACGTGCTGCACCAGTTGGACACCACCGTGGTGGCCCGGCTGGGCAGCGACTTCCTGGAGGGGGTGCTGCGGTAGGCGGCGGACAGGCTCCGGAGGTCCTAGAAGTTGCCGGGCGAGCCCCCGGCCCGTACCAGACCCGTCTCGTACGCGAGGACGACCACCTGCACGCGGTCGCGCAGTCCGAGCTTGGTCAGGATGCGGCCGACGTGGGTCTTGACGGTGGCCTCGGAGAGGACGAGACGGGCGGCGATCTCGCCGTTCGACAGGCCCTGCGCGACCAGCAGCATGACCTCGCGCTCGCGGTCGGTGAGCTTCTCGACCGCCTTGTGCTGCGGCTCCTTGGCACTGCTCGGCAGCATCGGCGAGAAGCGGTCGAGCAGGCGGCGGGTGGTCGACGGGGCGACGACCGCGTCCCCGCTGTGCACGGAGCGGATCGCGGCCAGCAGCTCGGCCGGCGGCACGTCCTTCAGCATGAATCCGCTGGCGCCCGCCTGGAGCCCGGAGAAGGCGTACTCGTCGAGGTCGAAGGTGGTCAGGATGAGCACCCGCGGCGGGTCCTGCTGCGCGCAGATCCGCCGGGTCGCCTCCACACCGTCCAGCCTCGGCATGCGGACGTCCATCAGTACGACATCGACCGGCGTGGTGCGCAGGATGTCGATGGCCTCCTGGCCGTCGCCCGCCTCGGCGACGACCTCCATGTCCGGCTGGGCGGCCAGGACCATCCGGAATCCGGTGCGCAGCAGCATCTGGTCGTCGACGAGCATCACGCGGATCGGCGGCATGGGGGGGACCTTCCGGAGAACGGGTGGGACGGGAACGGTTCGGGCGGGAGCGGGCTCGGGTGGCAGCGGGTTCGCGTGGCAGCGGATTCGGGGGGCAGCGGATTCGGGCGAACGAAGTGGTCGGGCGACCGAGGTGGTCGGGCCCGGGCGGTCCGGGTGTCAGTGGGACGGCTTGAGCGGGAGCAGGGCGCTGATGCGGAAGCCGCCGCCGGGGCGCGGTCCCGCGTCCAGCGTGCCGCCGACCATACCCACCCGCTCGCGCATGCCGATGAGGCCGTGCCCCTGGCCGTCGGCGCCGCCGTCCGCGTACAGCTCGTGGGCGGCGCCCCGGCCGTCGTCCTCGACGAGCAGGCCGAGCCCGTCGTCGAAGTACACCAGGCGCACGCTCGCGCCCGCCTCCGGGCCGCCGTGCTTGCGGGTGTTGGTGAGGGCTTCCTGCACGATGCGGTACGCGGTGAGCTCGACGCCGCTGGGCAGCGGACGGGCGGTGCCCTCGATCTTGAAGTCGACGGTGAGGCCTGCGGTGCGGACCTGTTCCACCAGGTCCTCGATCTGCTGCACGTCCGGCTGCGGGACGTACTCGCCGATCACCTGCTGCTCGCCCGTACGCAGCACGCCGAGCAGCCGTCGCATCTCGGCGAGTGCCTGCCGGCCGGTCGTCGAGATGGTCTCCAGAGCCTGTTTGGCCTGGTCGGGCGAGGCATCCATGACGTACGCCGCGCCATCCGCCTGCACCACCATCACGGACACGTTGTGCGCGACGACGTCGTGCAGCTCGCGGGCGATCCTGGCGCGCTCGGCGGCGACCGCCACCTTCGCCTGCGCCTCGCGTTCCTTCTCCAGCCTGCTGGTCCGCTCCTCCAGCTGCGCGAAGTACGCGCGCCGGGTCCGCATCGAGTCGCCGAGCACCCAGGCGAGGACGAACGGGACGGTCAGGAACACCGCGAAGGCGTAGGGCGCCACCGCGTCCGCCTTGTCCACCGGCCAGCGGAGCTGCGAGATCGTGGCCGCGAGCAGCGAGCCGCCGAGGGCGATCCGGGACGCCCAGCGGGCGCCGTTCGCCGCGACGGTGTAGACGACGACGAGCATCGCGAAGTTGGAGATGTTCGGCTCGATGCTCAGCGCGATCTGGATCAGTCCGGTCACGATCGCCAGGATCAGCATCTTCTCCGGGGCCCGGCGGCGCAGGGCGACCGTCAGGCACATCAGGAAGACGCAGCCGACTGCAGCCCAGAGCCCCGCACCGGAGCGGAACGAACCGGTCGACATCGCGGCCATCCCGAGGAGAATCACAGCCCAGAAGCTGTCGACGCTCGTCGGGTGTCTGCGGATGAAGTCGTAGAAGCGCTGCACGTATCCAGCGTAGGGAAACCGCAGAGGTCAATGGGTCAACCGGAGGGCCGATCCGGTGGGCGGGCCACTACTCCCCAAGGTGGAGACGCAGTGGAGACTTGGCGCCGTGAGAGATGAGACGGATCAGCCGGACGTACGCCACCGCGAGGGACCCGAGTGGCGCGGCTGGCGCGAGGCGACGGAGGCCGCGCTCTACGGTCCAGACGGTTTCTACCTGCGCCCCGAGGGTCCGGCAGGCCATTTCCGTACGTCCGTGCACGCCTCCGCGCTGTTCGCGGGGGCGGTGGCGCGGCTGTTGGTGCGGACGTACGAGGAGCTGGGGGGCGGTCCGAACGGACCTGACGGACCTGACGGACCTGACGGACCTGACGGACCTGACGGACCTGACGGACCTGACGGACCTGGCGGGCCTGGCGGGCCTGGCGGGCCTGGCGGGCCTGGCGGGCCTGGCGGGCCTGGCGGGCCTGGCGGGCCTGGCGGGATCGATCTGGTCGACATCGGTGCCGGGCGCGGCGAGCTGCTGACGGGGGTGCTGGCGGCGCTTCCCGAGGGTTTCGAGGTACGTGCGTACGCCGTCGAGAGGGCGGCGAGGCCGGACGGGCTCGACCACCGCATCGAGTGGTGCGCCGAACCGCCCTCGGGCGTCACCGGCCTGGTCTTCGCCAACGAATGGCTGGACAACGTGCCGTTCGACGTCGCGGAGGCGGACGAGGACGGAGTGGCTCGGTACGTGGAGGTGCGGGCGTCCGACGGCGCGGAGCGGCTCGGCGCACCCGTGACCGGCGCGGACGCCGAGTGGCTGGCGCGGTGGTGGCCGCTGGAGGGGCGGCCGGGCCACCGGGCGGAGATCGGGCGCCCGCGGGACGAGGCGTGGGCGCGGGCGGTGTCGACCCTGGACGCGGGGCTCGCGGTGGCCGTGGACTACGCGCACGAGCGGGCCGCACGGCCGCCCTTCGGGACGCTGAGCGGTTTCGCGGACGGGCGGGAGGTGCGGGCGGTGCCGGACGGGAGGTGCGACGTGACGGCGCATGTGGCGCTGGACGCGTGCGGGGCGGGAGTGGTCGGTGCGGGCCTCGCCGGTGCCGACCGGACCGAACTGATCACCCAGCGGGAGGCGCTGCGACGGCTCGGCGTGACGGGCGAGCGACCACCGCTGGCGCTGGCGTCGACGGATCCGGCGGCGTACGTACGGGGCCTGGCGGCAGCGGGCGAGGCCGCGGAACTGGGGGCCCGGGGCGGCCTGGGCGACTTCGGGTGGCTCATGCAGGGGGTGGGCGGGGACAGGTAACAACCACGGGTCATGCGCACGGCCTGCGGCCCGCGCCCTCGACACCCCCCCGCTCCAGCCCCGGCCCCCTCGGGCAGCGGGCCCCATGACGACCGCCCCCGATCCCCCTTCCCGCCCCCGAGGGATACTGTCCCGCATGACGCAGACGACGACAGTCGGCATCGGCGGCGCGGCCGAGTCCACCGACATGGTGCTCAACATCGGCCCCCAGCACCCCTCCACCCACGGCGTCCTGCGCCTCAAGCTCGTCCTCGACGGCGAGCGCATCCAGCACGCCGAGCCCGTCATCGGCTACATGCACCGCGGCGCGGAGAAGCTCTTCGAGGCGCGCGACTACCGCCAGATCGTCATGCTGGCCAACCGCCACGACTGGCTCTCCGCCTTCTCCAACGAGCTCGGTGTCGTCATGGCCGTCGAGCGCATGCTCGGCATGGAGGTCCCGGAGCGCGCGGTGTGGACCCGTACCCTCCTCGCCGAGCTGAACCGGGTGCTCAACCACCTGATGTTCCTCGGCTCGTACCCCCTCGAACTCGGCGGCATCACCCCCGTCTTCCACGCGTTCCGCGAGCGCGAGGAGTTGCAGGCGGTCATGGAGGAGGTCTCCGGCGGGCGGATGCACTACATGTTCAACCGGGTCGGCGGCCTCAAGGAGGACGTGCCGGCGGGCTGGCTCGGGCGGGTGCGCGACGCCGTCGCCTCCGTACGTTCGCGCATGGACGTGTACGACGGCCTGGTCCTCGGGAACGAGATCTTCCGCGGCCGTACGCGCCACGTCGGCGTGCTGTCCGCCGAGGCCGTCCACGCGTACGGCGTCTCCGGTCCCATCGCCCGCGCGTCAGGGGTCGACTTCGACCTGCGGCGCGACGAGCCGTACCTCGCGTACGGCGAACTCCAGGACACCCTCAAGGTGGTGACCCGGGAGGAGGGCGACTGCCTGGCCCGCTTCGAGTGCCTCCTCGAACAGACCCACAACGCACTCGACCTCGCCGACGCCTGCCTCGACCGGATGGCCGGCCTGCCGCCCGGGCCGATCAACCAGCGGCTGCCGAAGGTCCTCAAGGCCCCCGAGGGCCACACGTACGCCTGGACCGAGAACCCGCTCGGCATCAACGGCTACTACCTGGTCTCCAAGGGAGAGAAGACCCCCTACCGGCTGAAGCTGCGCTCGGCGTCGTTCAACAACATCCAGGCGCTGACGGAGCTGCTGCCGGGGACGCTGGTCGCCGACATGGTCGCGATCCTCGGCTCGCTCTTCTTCGTCGTCGGAGACATCGACAAATAGCCGGTGCCGCACGGGACTTCAGGAGGAGATCGCGCTCCTGAGGTCCGCCACGTCCAGCTGCTCGGTGTCGTCGTGCGCCGTCAGGTCGATGACCTCGCCGACCGCTTCATGGCCTGCGGCGGCATGCACCGACCGGTGGTGGTCGGCCAGTGCCTCCTCGCCGACGACGTCCGCGAGGTCCTCGTGCTGCACGGCCTGCTGCTGTACGGCCTGCTGCTGTACGGAGTCCCTGGCCGGCTCCAGCGCAGCCGCACCCGTGGCCGGGGCCGGGGCCTTCCCGTCGGCACCCGTACCGAAGAAGTCGAAGCCGCCCTGCTTCCGCACGGCGGCAGGATTCTGCGGGGCGTACGGGGCGAGGGCGGCGGACCGGGACGGGCGCGTGTGCTCCCGCAGCTCCGGGGCCGGGGCCTGGACCGAGGGCGGAACCGGGGCCGGGGCCGGAACCGGGGTCGGCTTCTCGGCCGGTCGCGCCTCCACCCGCGCCGGAGCCTGAGCCGGAACTCGTACCTCCACCGCGGTCGTCGAGGCCGCAGCCGAAGCAGCCGCAGAAACCGAAGCAGCCGCAGCCGCCTCCGCCCTCTCCCGCTGCGCAGCCCCGTTCCGCCCCAGGTTCTCCAGCGCCGCAGCCGCCCGCATGTACGCGGCCGGGGTCGGCGTCGAGGACGCCGCCGGCAGTTCCTTCGGAGCGGCCTTCGGGGCGGTCTTCGCCGCCGCCTCAAGAGCAAGCTGACGACGACGCTCCAGGGCAGTCGCACGCTCGGTCTCGGCCGTCGCGTACCGGCGCAGCAGCGCGGCGTGCTCGTTGCGCAGCCCGGCCAGCTCCACGCGCTTGGCGCGCAGCTTCGCTTCGAGCCTGACCCGCAGCGCGCGCGATTCCTCAAGGTCGCCCTCAAGGTCGGCGACGCGCTCCTCGGTCTTCCACACGTCGGCCTCGCGCGCCCGGGTCAGTTCGGCGACCTTGCGGCCCGCCGTACGGTCCCAACTACGCATCAGGGCGGCCCCGGTGACGGCCGCCACCGCTGCGGCGGCGACCAGTGACCTGAGCACCACGGGTTCCGCCACGAACCAGGCACCGACGGCGCACACGAGCGAGACGCCCGCGACCGCCGAGGAGGGCAGCAGTTTGTGCAGGGGTGGGGAATGGCGGTGGCGTCCACGTGGCATGGCCTGAAATTTACCGTGTGCGAGACACGGATGGGGCACCGCTCGGCAATCTGTTCCCTTGCGGTTACCCGGGCTCCTGTCGAAGCACTGCCGAACCACCGCCGAAAGCCGCCGAAACAGGTCCGGGCGGCACCCCGCCTTCCCGATTCCCCTACTTCTTGATGAGGCTCTTCTCCTCCAGATATGCCTTCGCGACATCGGCCGGCTTGGCCCGCTCGATGTCGACCTTGCGGTTCAGTTCACCGAGGTCCGCCGTGGTCAGCGCCTTGGTGAGCTTGCCGAGCGCCTCGGCGACGGCCGGGTCGCCCGCTTCCTTGGCGTTGACGACGGGCAGCAGGTTGTCGGCGTTCTGCAGCTTCTTGTCGTCGGCCAGGAACACGAGGCCGAAGCTGTCGATCGTGGCGTCCGTGGTCGTGGTGAGGACGAGCTGGTCCTCACCGTCCTTGACGGCCTGCTTGGACTGCGGGGTACCGACGCCCTTGGGGTCGATGCCCGCGACGTCGATGCCGTACTTCGACTTCAGACCGGGCGCGCAGAACGGCCGGATCTCGCATTCGTCACCCGCCGCGATCTTGACCCTGAGCTTGGACTTCCCCAGGTCGGAAAGGGTCTTGAGCTTGTTCTTCGCGGCGAATTCCTTGGTCACCGCGAAGGCGTTCTGGTCGACGGCCTCTCCGGCGGGCAGGACTTTCAGCCCGAGCGGGCCGGCCAGCTTCTCCAGCGCGGCGACGGTGGCGGCGACGTCGCTGGACGCGAGCGGCTTCTTCTCGGCCTCCTTCGCCCCGTTCACCTTCGCGTTGAGGAATTCGGTGATCGTCGCCGCGTATTCCGGTACGACGTCTATCTCGCCCTTCTCCAGCGAGGGTTCGTACAGCTCACGGTTCTTGACGACGGTCACCGAGGTGGCGAACCCGGCGTCCTTGAGCACCAGTGCGTACAGCTCCGCCAGCACCTTGGACTCGGTGAAGGCGGCGGCGCCCACCACCAGCGAGCCCTTCTTGCCGCCCCCTGCGGGCGCTTCGGCGCCGGGCTTGCCCTTCTCCAGGCTGTCGCCGCCGCACGCGGCGAGCGAACCGGTCAGTGCCACCAGGCCGACTACCGCACCCGCGAGGCGTGAGGTCTTGCTCATGAGGGTTCACCATCCGTGAAGTGCACAAGGTGCAGGGAAGAGGGACACAACAGAGAAATCAACGTACTCAACGGTCCGTCAGACGCTTTTCCGCAGCGGTGAGAACAGCCGGCCGAGCAGCACCAGCGCACCCTCCACCAGCAGCGCGAGCAGCGCCACCAGCAGCGCCCCCGCGACCACCTGTGCGGCGTCGTACGTGTTGAACCCGGCGGTGATGATCCGCCCGAGCCCGCCCTGGCCGACCATCGCGGCGATCGAGGCGGTGGCCACCACCTGGACGGCGGCCGACCGCAGCCCGGTCATCACCAGCGGGTACGCGAGGGGAAGCTCGACCCGCAGGAAGAGCTGCATGCCCGACATGCCCATGCCGCGCGCGGCCTCCACGACCGCCCGGTCCACCTCCCGCATCCCGACGTACGCGTTGGTGAGCAGCGGCGGCACCGCGAACAGCACCAGCGCGATGATCGTCGGTACGTATCCGGCGGAGCGCAGCGGCGAGACCATGAAGAGCGCCAGCACCGCGAACACCGGGACGGCCCGCCCCACGTTGGAGATGTTGACCGCGAGCGCACCCCCCTTGCCGAGGTGCCCGAGCACGAAGGCCAGTGGCAGCGCGAGCAGGCAGGCCAGGGCGAGCGCGACCCCGCTGACGTACAGATGCTCCGTCAGCCGGGTCCAGACCCCTCCGTCCCCCGACCAGTTCGAGCCCGTGACCAGCCAGGTCCAGGCGTCCGGGAGCACACCCATCGAGATCAGCCCGCCTCAACAGCCGCAGAAGTCTTCCGTATTCGCCCCGCAGGCCGTCCCGCAGGTCGTCCCGTACGAGGATCGCGCTTGACCCGTGACACCCGGGTCCACGGCGTGAGCAGCCGCTGGAGTCCGAGCAGCAGCAGGTCCGCGACGAGGGCGAGCAGCACGCACAGCACGGACGCGGCGAGCACCTGCGCCTTGAAGAAGGTGGGCAGCGCGTCCTCGATGAGATTGCCGAGGCCGCCGCGGCCGACGATGGAACCGACGGTGGTCAGCGCGACCGTCGAGACGGTGGCGATCCGCACCCCGGCCATCAACGCCGGGAGGGAGAGCGGGAGTTCGACCTCCCAGAGCATCCGCCACGGCCCGTACCCCATCCCGCGCGCGGCCTCCCTGGCCTCTTCCGGCACCGCTTCGAGTCCGGCCAGGATGTTCCGCACGAGGATCGTCAGCGAGTACAGCACCAGGCCGGTGATCACGAGCGCCGCCGAGAGCCCGAACAGCGGCAGCAGCAGCGAGAACATCGCCAGCGAGGGCACCGTGTAGAGCACGGTGGTCAGACCGAGGACCGGTCCCGCGAAGCGCTTGTGCCGCCGGGCCAGGAGCGCGAGGGGGAAGGCCACGGCCAGCCCGATCAGCACCGAAGCCACCGTGATCCAGATGTGCTGGAGGGTCGCGTCGGTCAGCTCCTGGCTGCGGGAGCGCAGGTACTCCCCGCAGATCCAGTCGTTCGTCACCAGGCAGCTCTGCTCGCTCACCCGTCCCCACCTCCCCCGTCCCGGCCGTTCCAAGCAGCTCGGTCGACAACCGCTCCCCACACAATGGAGAACGTATGTTCAAAGACCATATCGCCGACCACTGACAACGGGCCCGGCCCGGTCCGGGCTGCCACAGCACGGCAACACGCCCTTCACACACAACCCGTCAGCAGCCGTCACAATGGGGACCCATGATCCGGTTCGAGCACGTCACCAAGCGCTACGCCGACGGGACGACCGCCGTCGACGACCTGTCCTTCGAGGTCGCCGCAGGTGAACTCGTCACGCTCGTCGGCCCTTCGGGCTGCGGCAAGACCACCACCATGAAGATGGTCAACCGGCTCATCGAACCGACCGAGGGCCGGATATTCCTCGACGGCCAGGACATATCCACCGTCGATCCGGTGGAGCTGCGCCGCCGCATCGGCTACGTGATCCAGCAGGTGGGGCTCTTCCCGCACAAGACGGTCCTCGACAACACCGCGACCGTCCCGCACCTCCTCGGCGTGAAGCGGCCCCAGGCACGCGCACGGGCCGCCGAGCTCCTCGACCTGGTGGGCCTCGACCCCAAGGTCTACGGCTCGCGCTATCCGGAACAGCTCTCCGGCGGCCAGCGCCAGCGCGTCGGCGTCGCCCGCGCCCTGGCCGCGGACCCGCCCGTGCTCCTGATGGACGAGCCGTTCGGCGCGGTCGACCCGGTGGTCCGCGAGCATCTGCAGAACGAGTTCCTGAAGCTCCAGTCGCAGGTCCGCAAGACGGTGCTGTTCGTCACGCACGACATCGAGGAAGCGGTCCGGCTCGGCGACCGCATCGCCGTCTACGGACAGGGCACCGTCGAGCAGTTCGACGCCCCCGCCGCCGTGCTCGGCGCACCCGCCACCCCGTACGTCGCGGACTTCGTGGGCGCCGACCGCGGCCTCAAGAGGCTGTCGGTCACTCCCATCGAGGAGAGCGACCTGGACCAGCCGCCGGTCGTCCACCTCGACGACTCGCTCCGGAGCGCCACCGCGCGGCTGTCGGCCGAGGGCGCGCGCTGGGCCGTCGTACTCGACGACGAGGACAACCTGCACGGCTGGATCCCGGCCGGGGCGGTGGAATCGGGCGAGCCGCACCAGGGCGGGACGGTGCGGGAGCACGCGCGCCGGATGGAGGCGTGGCTTCCCGTGGGAGCGTCGCTCAAGCAGGCGTTCGCGACGATGCTCCAGCACGACGCGGGGTGGATCGCCGTCATCGACGAGCGGAGCGAGGGCCGGTTCCTGGGGGTGCTCACCCCGGCCCGGCTGCACGAGGCCCTGCGCCGGTCGATCGACGCGGACGGCCGCAAGGTGCCGCGTACGGAGGTGGAGGTCGAGACCATCGGCTGACACGGCTCAGCCGCTCAGCCGCCCAGGAACCCCGGGGACCTGGCCCGTCAGGCCGTGAGCTTCTTGCTCAGCCACTCGATGGCGGCGGGGATCGAGCGCTTCCAGGTGTTGAAGTTGTGACCGCCGCTGTTCAGCGTGATCGACGAGACGTGCGTCGGCGGCTTCACCTTGCTGATGAACTCCGCCGTCGGCTTCTTGTTGTCCTCGCCCTTCTTGCTGGTCGTGAGCAGCAGGGAGGTCTTGGGCGCCGGCATGTGGTCCAGTGCCCACAGGAGGTCGGCGCGCTTCTTGAGGTTGGCGTTGCCGCCGAAGAGGTCACCGGTCGTCGGGTCGTCGGCCGCCTTGTAGTACGGGGACAGGCCCGCGCCCGCGGCGAACTTGTCCGGGTGCGCCATGGCGATCTTCACGGCGCAGTAGCCGCCCGTGGAGTTCCCCATGAAGCCCCAGTTCTGCGGCTTCGTGCCCACGCGGTACGCGGAGGAGACGGCGCGCGGCAGGTCGTCCGCGAAGAACGTCTCGGTCTGCGGGCCGCCCGGAATGTCCACGCACTCGGTGTCACGCGGCGGTGCGACGGTCGGCCGCATCATGACCATGACCATCGGCTGCGCCTTGCCCGCGCGGGCCTGCATCAGAGCGGTCTGCGGGTAGCGGAGCCCTTTGATCAGGTTCATCGCGGTGCCCGGGTAGCCGGTGAGCACGACCGTCGCGGGGAACTGCTTCTTCGCGTACTTCGGCTGGAAGTACTCCGGCGGCAGGTACACGAAGGCCGGGCTGACGATCTTCGACTTCGCGCCCTCGATCCGTACTTCCTGTATCTGCCCGCCGACGGACGGCTTGTTGCCGCCGGGGACGTCCATCGCGCGCGTGCCGATCAGCTGCGCCTGCTTGTTGGCGCCCGCCGCGTGGTCGACGACCACGCCCATCTCCTCCTCCTGGCCGAAGAGGTCGGCCCAGGACCCGTAGAAGAGAAACGATTTGTTCGCTGCGAGACCGACGGCGGCGAACAGCGCCAGCTGGGTCACCAGCAGCATGCCGATCCTGCCGAGGACCACCCTCCAGCTGCGACCGGACAGCCGCGGCCAGAGCCAGATCGTGGCGGCGAAGAGCAGAACCGCGATCAGGACGGCGAGCGCGAGGACCTTGGTACTGGTGAGACCCATGACGAGATCGTTACTTCCTGGATGAGAAATTCCTGAGAGCCGAGTGAACCCACCCCCCGGAAGCGCCGTCCTAGTGAACGCACATTGTCCGGACGGACCTTCTCCAGGTTCCACGGGCATAAAACCTCTCGCGGAAACCTCGGGAAGCGATGTCAATCAGAATAGATGGGGATAAGTCCGGAGCGGTTCCGGATCGGGTGCGACGGATCCTGCGCGGTCCGCGACCCGAGAAGGTCCCCGCGCTGGTGGGCGCGGCGGTCACTCTGGTGGGCCTGCTCGACATCGCGGCCGGGGTAATCCCCCGCTTCCGGCACAGCCGGATGCACAGCGTGGCCGAGGTGCTGCCCGGTACGTTCGGGCCGTTCGCCGCCGCCTTCTCGCTGACCGTGGGAGTGCTGCTGCTCCTCCTCGCCCACGGCCTCAAGAGGCGCAAGCGGCGCGCCTGGCGCTCCGCCGTGGTCCTGCTGCCGGTGGGCGCCGTCGCGCAGATCGCGTACCGGAGCTCCTGGCTCGGCGCGCTGATCGCGCTCGTACTTCTCGCGCTGCTGATCGTCCATCGGAGTGAGTTCGCCGCGCTGCCGGACCCGCGCAGCCGCTGGAAGGCGGTCGCGAACTTCGCACTGACCGGCCTGGGCTCGATCGGGCTCGGTCTGCTGATCGTCAGCTCCCACCCGAAGACGATCGTCGGCAGCCCCGGCTTCGGCGACCGGCTGACGCACGTCCTCTACGGCCTCGCCGGCTTCGAGGGCCCCATCGACTACACCAGGCAGGCGTCCTGGACGGTCGGCTACTCGCTGGGCGCGCTCGGCTGGATCATCGCGATCACCACGGTCTACCTGGCCTTCCGCCCCGAGCACCCGGCCGCCCGGCTCACCGCGGAGGACGAGGCGCGGCTGCGTGGCCTGCTGGCCAAGCACGGCGCCCGCGACTCGCTGGGCCACTTCGCGCTGCGGCACGACAAGGCCGCCGTGTTCTCCCCCAGCGGCAAGGCCGCCGTCACCTACCGCGTCGTGTCCGGCGTGATGCTGGCCAGCGGCGACCCGATCGGTGACGTCGAGGCCTGGCCAGGCGCCATCGAGCGGTTCATGGAAGAGGCCAAGGCGCACTCCTGGACGCCGGCCGTGATGGGCTGCTCGGAGACCGGCGGCGAGGTCTGGACCCGCGAGAGTGGCCTGGACGCCCTCGAACTGGGCGACGAGGCCGTCGTCGACGTCCCCGACTTCTCCCTCTCGGGGCGCGCGATGCGCAACGTGCGGCAGATGGTCAAGCGCATCGAGCGCAACGGTTACGAGACCCGGGTGCGCCGCGTCGGCGACCTGGAGGCCGAGGAGCTGGACCGCATCCGCCGGGCCGCCGCCGACTGGCGCGGTACGGAGACCGAGCGCGGCTTCTCGATGGCGCTGGGCCGGGTGGGTGAGCCGGGTGACGAGGACTGCTTCATCGCGACCGCCCACAAGGCCGACGAGGAGGGCGCGACGCCCGGCCCGTACGGCGACATCAAGGCGGTGCTGCACTTCGTGCCGTGGGGCGGGGACGGCATGTCCCTCGACCTCATGAGGCGCGACCGGGCCGCCGACCCGGGCATGAACGAACTCCTGATCGTCGCCTCCCTCACGGCGGCCCCCGGCCTCGGCATCAAGAAGGTCTCGCTCAACTTCGCGATGTTCCGCTCGGCACTGGCCCGCGGCGAGAAGCTGGGCGCGGGGCCGGTGCTGCGGGGGTGGCGCGGGCTGCTGGTCTTCCTCTCCCGGTGGTTCCAGATCGAGTCGCTGTACAAGTTCAACGCGAAGTTCCAGCCGCGCTGGGAGCCGCGCTTCGTGGTCTTCCGGACGACCAGGGACCTGCCGCGGATCGGCTTCGCGGCGATGCAGGCGGAGGGGTTCGTGACGCTGGGGCTGCCGCGGCCGTTCGCGCGGTTCACGCGGAAGGGGACGGCGAAGCGGGGGCCACAGCCTTGTGCGCACGTGGCCGCACCGGTGGCAGAGGTGGAGCGGCTGGCGTGAGGGGGGCCGGGTGCGGGTCGCCCGTGCGGGTGCGTCGCGGCAGGCCGCGCAGCTCCCCGCGCCCCTGACCACCCGGCCCGCGGCCACCCGCCCGGCCCCGGATCCGCGCCCTACGCCACGCTGATCGCGATCTTCCCCCGCGTGTGCCCGCCGATGCTCTCCCGGAAGGCGTCCGCGGCCTTCTCCAGCGGGTAGACCGCGGCGACCTCGACCGTGAGCTCGCCGCGTTCCACCAGCTGCCCCAGTGCCGTCAGGTCCGCCGAGTCGGGGCGTACGAAGACGTAGTCCCCGCCCAGCCCCGTCACCGCGCCGTCCGCGACGGACGCCAGCCGCCCGCCGTCCGCGAGCAGCTCGGGCGACGCCTGGAGCGCTTCCCCGCCCACGAGGTCGAGCACCGCGTCCACACCGCCCGGTGCGATCTCCCGCACCCTGTCCGCCAGCCCTTCCCCGTACGCGACGGGGGTGGCGCCCAGCGACCGCAGGTATGCGTGATTGCGCTCACTCGCGGTGCCGATGACCTCGGCCCCCAGCGACCGCGCGATCTGCACGGCGAGCGAGCCGACGCCGCCGGCCGCGGCGTGCACCAGCACCTTGTCCCCCGCCCGCACCTTCAGGTTCCGGGTCAGCGCCTGGTACGCCGTCAGTCCGGCCAGCGGCAGCCCCGCGGCCTCCTCGAAGCTGATGCCGGCGGGCTTGCGCGCCAGGGTGCGGACGGGCGCGGCCACGTACTCCGCGAAGGTCCCCCGGGAGACGAAGTCCTCCCGGACGTATCCGATGACCTCGTCGCCCGGGGCGAACTCCGACACGGCGGCGCCCGCCTTCTCGACGACGCCCGCCACGTCCCACCCCGGCACCACCGGGAAGACGGCGTCCAGCGCCGGGTCCAGGTACCCGGCGAGGATCTTCCAGTCGACCGGGTTGACCGAGGCGGCGCGGACCTTGACCAGTACGGAGTCAGGACCGAGCTTGGGCTCGGGGCGCTCGCCGTACTCCAGTGCGTCGGGGCTGCCGTAGGCGCTGTACGTGATGGCCTTCATGGGACGTACCTCCAGAGTCAATGGTTGACATTCTCAAGTAATCGTTTTCGACGGTAGACCTAAATCGTTGAGATGGTCAAGTTTCCCGGCGTACACTGCATGTCATGGCAGCCAACCCGCCGACCCAGGCCAACCCGCCGACCAAGGCCGAACTCGTCGACCGGCTCGCCGCGTCCTTCGGTCTCTATTACGGGGACTTCACGCTCGCCGCCGCCACCGCAGGGCTCACCGCCAGTCAGGCCAAGACGCTCAGCGTGCTGCGCTCGTCACCCGCCCCGATGCGCGCCCTCGCCACCACCCTGGCCTGCGACGCCTCCAACATCACCGGCATCGTGGACCGGCTGGAGAAGCGCGAGCTGGTGCGCCGCGAGCCCAGCGCCACCGACCGCCGCGTCAAGAACGTCGTACTCACCGAGCACGGCGAGCTCACCATCGACACCATCCGGGCCCGGCTGCACACCACGCTGGCCGGACTCGACGCCCTGGACGACACGGAGCGCACCGCCCTGTTCACGCTCCTCGGCCGCGTCTTCCCGGGTGGGACGGACGCTCCCGGCGGTCCGGAGACCAGGCACTGACGCCTAGGCTGGACGCATGAGTACGTTGCTGCGCGCCCACCCCGCCGAAGGACTCCCGGAGTGGGACCGCTGTGCGGTCATGGGCGTCGTGAATGTGACGCCCGACTCCTTCTCCGACGGTGGTCGCTGGTTCGACACCGCCGCCGCCGTCAAGCGCGGCCTCGCCCTGGTCGCCGAGGGTGCCGACCTGGTCGACGTGGGCGGCGAGTCCACCCGCCCCGGAGCCAGCCGCGTCGACGCCGACGAAGAGCTCAAGAGGGTCGTGCCGGTCGTCAGGGGCCTCGCCTCCGAAGGTGTCACCGTCTCCGTCGACACCATGCGCGCCGCCGTCGCCGAGCAGGCCGTCGCGGCCGGCGCCGTCCTCGTCAACGACGTCAGCGGCGGCCTCGCCGACCCCGCGATGGTCCCCGCCGTCGCGGCCGCCGGCGTCCCCTTCGTCGTCATGCACTGGCGCGGCTTCAGCGCGGGCATGAACAGCCTCGCGGTGTACGACGACGTCGTCGCCGAGGTCGTCGCCGAGCTGCACGCGCGCGTGGACGCGGTCGTCGCGGGCGGCATCGCCCCCGAGCGCATCGTCGTCGACCCCGGTCTGGGCTTCGCCAAGCACGCCGAGCACGACCTCGCCCTCCTCGCCCACCTCGGCGACCTGCGCACGCTGGGCCACCCGCTGCTGGTGGCCGCCTCCCGCAAGCGCTTCCTGGGCCGCGTACTGGCCGGTGACGACGCCGCCCCGCCGCCCGCGCGCGAGCGCGACGCCGCCACGGCCGCCGTCTCCGCGATCGCCGCCCACGAGGGCGCCTGGGCGGTCCGGGTGCACGAGGTACGAGCGACGGCCGACGCGGTACGGGTCGCCCGCGCCGTGGCGGGCGCGAAGTGACCCCCCGCCGCGGCACCGACGCCGAACAGGTCGAACTGGCCAACACGGCGTTCTACGATTTTCTGGAGCGCGGCGACTTCGAGGAGCTGTCCGCGCTCTGGATGGACGACGAGATCACCTGCGTGCACCCCGGCTGGCCGGTGCTCTCGGGACGCGGCGAGGTCCTGCGCTCGTACGCGCTGATCATGGCGCACACCGACTACATCCAGTTCTTCCTCACCGATGTGTTGGTCTCCGTCATGGGCGACACCGCCCTGGCCACCTGCACCGAGAACATCCTCAGCGGCGGCCCCGCCGAGGAGAGCGGCGAACTCGGGCCGCTGGTCGGCCAGTTGGTCGTCGCCACCAACGTCTTCCGGCGCACCCCGGACGGCTGGCGGCTGTGGGCGCACCACGGTTCGCCCGTCCTGGCGGAATCCGACGACGACGAGGACGAGGATTCCTCCTGACGATTCCCGGCGAATCGCCACGGTTCCCCCTCCTGAGGGACGGCGATTCCCCGGCGTGAGTGGGTAGGAGCCCTGCGGGGAAACCCCGGAAGGGCCCCTTCCGCGTGCCGCCGGCAGCACCCGCGGACGGGGTCTGTCAGTGCGCGCAGGTAGATTCGGTCCTCAGGTGATGTGCCGACCGCACTCGGCACGGGCCCCCGATGACTACGAACAGCAGGAGTGATTCGCGTGGATCGTGTCGCGCTGCGCGGCCTCAAGGCCCGTGGACACCACGGCGTGTTCCCCAGGGAACGCGAAGAGGGCCAGACCTTCATCGTGGACCTCGTCCTCGGCCTGGACACCCGTCCCGCCGCGGCCGACGACGACCTGACGAAGACCGTCCACTACGGCGTGGTCGCCGAGGAAGTCGTCGAGGTCGTGCAGGGCGAGCCGGTCAATCTGATCGAGACGCTCGCCGAGCGGATCGCCCAGCAGTGCCTCAAGCACGACGGGGTCGACGAGATCGAGGTCACCGTCCACAAGCCGGACGCCCCGATCACCGTGCCTTTCGACGACGTGACCATCACCATCACCCGGAGCCGTGTATGAACCAGACGCAGAGCGACCCCACCGTCCAGCCGGTTCCCAGCTCCGTGACGGACCAGGTGGACGCGGCGGACATCACCCTCTCCAACCCCAAATGGGCCGTCATCGGCCTCGGCAGCAACCTCGGCAACCGCCTGGAGACCCTCCAGGGCGCCGTCGACCTCCTGGAAGACACCCCCGGCGTCCGCGTCAAGGCGGTCTCCCCGGTGTACGAGACCGAGCCGTGGGGCGTCGACGCCGACTCCCAGCCGTCGTACTTCAACGCGGTCGTCCTGGTGAGGACCACCCTCCCGCCGTCCTCGCTGCTTGAGCGCGGCCAGGCCATCGAGGAGGCCTTCGACCGGGTCCGCGAGGAGCGCTGGGGCCCGCGCACGATCGACGTCGACATCCTTTCGTACGCCGGCGTCGTCTCGGACGACCCGGTGCTCACGCTCCCGCACCCGCGCGCCCACGAGCGCGGCTTCGTGCTCGTCCCGTGGCACGACGTGGACCCCGGGGCGCAGGTCCCGGGCCGCGGCGCCGTCGCCGACCTCCTCGCCACCGTCTCCACCGAAGGCGTGCTCGCGCGCACCGACCTGGAACTCCGACTGCCCGAGTGAGCGTTACTCCGTACGACACTGCTTCGTACGACACTGGGCGGATGAGCGGTGTCGTACGGACACTCGTGACTGGCGTGACGGAAAGCGGAGCTTCGTGAAGCAACTACGGCTCGGGGTACTGACCGGCCTGTTCGTCGTGGCCGGAGTGCTGTCCTGGGCGGGCGCCCGGCTGTGGGCCTCGATCGACACCCTGCCCGGTGTGCCGGTCGCGGCGCCCGTCGTGCTGGCCCTGATCGCCGCCGTGCTGCTGGCGACCGCGCTGTCCCTGCGCGCCCGGCTGCGCGCCCAGCGCGAGCGCCGCCCCGGCGCCAAGGGCGTCGACCCGATGCTGGCGGCCCGCGCGGTCGTCTTCGGCCAGGCCAGCGCCCTCGTCGCCGCGCTCGTCTCCGGGGTGTACGGAGGCGTGGGCGTCCACCTGCTCGTCCAGCTCTCCGAGCTGCCCGGCCGCCACGCCCAGGCCCTCTACGCGGGCTTCTCGGTCCTGGCGGGCGCGGCCGTCGTCGCTGCCGCGTTCTTCCTGGAGCGCGTCCTGCGCCTCCCCGAGGACGACGACACCGCCCCGGCGGCCGACGCCGCCTGAGGCTCCCCCCGTGCGCACACGGGCTGCCCGAGGCCCCCTCGTGCGCACATGGGGCTGCCTGAGGCCCTTCTCGTACGTACGCGCGGGAAAGCCCTTGCGTACCCGCAGAAGACCTAGCGGGCCATGATCAGGCTCATCGCCTCGGCCCGCGTCGCCGGGTCGCGGAGCTGGCCGCGCACCGCCGAGGTGATCGTCTTCGCGCCCGGCTTGCGCACCCCGCGCATCGTCATGCACATGTGCTCGCACTCGACGACGACGATCACGCCGCGCGGCTCCAGGATCTCCATCAGCGAATCGGCGACCTGCGTGGTCAGCCGCTCCTGCACCTGCGGCCGGCGCGCGAACACGTCGACCAGCCGGGCCAGCTTCGACAGACCGGTGATCTTGCCGTCGGCGGACGGGATGTAGCCGACGTGCGCGACGCCGTGGAAGGGCACCAGGTGGTGCTCGCAGTTGGACATCACCTCGATGTCCTTGACCAGCACCATCTCGTCGTGGCCGAGGTCGAAGGTCGTCGTCAGGACGTCCTCCGGCTTCTGCCGCAGACCGGCGAATATCTCGTGGTACGCCCGCGCCACCCGCGCCGGAGTCTCCCGCAGGCCCTCGCGGTCCGGGTCCTCCCCCACGGCGATGAGGAGCTCACGCACCGCGTTCTCGGCCCGCTTCTCGTCGAACTCGCCGACAGTGGCCTCGCCGTCCAGCGTCACCGGGTCGGTCATCAGTGCCTCGTTCCTGTGCTTCATCCGTGCAGGCATATGAGAAATGC
>NZ_JBSGZD010000091.1:0-27686 GCF_053610825.1 Streptomyces sp. NPDC054863
TCGTCCGTATGTACGGAAGGCGGGCCCCGCGCCTTTTCACGTCTGCGCCAGCAGCAGTGAGAGCGACAACATCAGCGGCAGTTCACCTTCAAGTTCACCTTCACTCGGTGGCGGCGGTGGCGGTGCCACCCGGGGTCGCTTCCGGTTTGGTGTGGAGGATCTCGCGGGCCTGCTCCGCGGCGCGGGCGGTGCTCTCGGAGACGAAGTCGAGGAAGCGGGCGATGTTCTCCAGGCGGGTGGCGGCCGGGGTGCCGGGGATGAGGACACCGACGCCCTGGCGTGCGGTCTCGACGATCTGGGCGGTGGAGCGGGCGCTGGCCATCATCGCCTGGTACCAGATGTCGTCGTCGACGACGTAGCGCTCGCGGCGGCGTTCGTCCCGCTCTCGGCGCACGAGGCCCTGACCGTCGAGGAACGCGACCGCCTTGGAGACGGACGCCGGACTGACCTGGAGGCGCTGGACGAGTTCGGCGGCGGTGAGGCTGCCCGAGTCGGTGAGGGTGATGCAGGCCATCACCCGGGCCATCATCTTGGGCATGCCCGAGGCCATTTGGACGGTGGTGAACACCTCCTCGTACTCGCGCACGGCCTCGGCGTCGCGCCCGTGGGGCTGCGGCGACGCCTCCGACTGCCGGGGCGCGGTCGGCCTGCGCCGGTGGGCGCGGTGTTCGGTGGCGCGGTGGGCGAGGTCGGCGCGGTAGGCCGCGGGGCCGCCGTTGCGCATCACTTCGCGCGTGACCGTCGAGGTGGGGCGGTCGAGGCCTCTGGCGATCTCCGCGTAGGCGAGGCCGTCTGCCAGTCCCAGCGCGATCTTCTGACGTTCCTGCTGGGTGAGTCTGCCGCCCGGCATCGCGGTCTCCTTTGTGTGTCCGTGGAGCCACCACCCTAGCGTTCACTTCCATTCGTTGCAACGAATCCCAGGTGTGTTGTTGCATTAAATCGGACATCATTGCAACAACTTCTCCCATCTGACCTGCATTAATGTCGTCAATGCGCAACGAATGCGTTGCCACAACTACAAAGGCAACGTAGCGTTTCACTCATCGGAAACAGTGGGGTACGGAAGCCCGCACCGCATGCCAAGGAGCGCATCATGCAGAAGTTCGCCACCCCCGCCCCGGTCCTTGCCGTCGTGGACGTCCCGGCCGGGCGTATTCGTCTCATCGCCGCCGACCGCGCCGACACCACCGTCGAGGTCCTGCCCGAGGACGCCTCGAAGAGCCGTGACGTGAAGGCGGCCGGGCGGATCACGGTCGCCTTCGCCGACGGCGTCCTGAGCGTCAAGGCCCCGGCGGCGAAGAACCCGGCGCTGGGCAGCCCGGGGTCCGTCGAGGTGACCGTTCAGCTGCCCGCCGGCTCCCGCGTCGAGGCGAAGACGGCCACCGCCGAGTTCCGTGGTGTCGGACGCCTCGGCACCGTCACCTACGAGAGCGCGCACGGCTCCGTCAAGCTCGACGAGACCGCCGGCGCCCGCCTCGCCCTCCAGGCCGGTGACATCACCGTCGGCCGCCTGGGCGGCGCCGCCGAGATCAGCACGGTGAAGGGTGACCTGCGCATCACCGAGGCCGTCCGCGGCGAAGTCGTACTGCGCACCGAAGCGGGCGAGATCACCATCGGCGCAGCCCGCGGGGTCTCCGCCACCCTCGACGCCGGCACCGCCTACGGCCGCATCCACAACACCCTCAACAACACCGACGGCGCCGCCGCAGCCCTCACCCTCCGCGCGACCACCTCCTACGGCAACATCACCGCCCGCAGCCTCTGACCCGCAGCCTCAATTCCACAGCCTCAGTTCCACAGCCCCCGCACACCTCCCACCCGCTACGTCCGAGGAGCAGCATCATGACGATCGAGACCAGCAACATCACCGAAGCCGACGCAGCCGCCGGACAGGGCCGCCCGGAGTTGCAGAAGATCATCGACGAAATGGCCGAATCCGGTTTCGTCGGGGTGCAGTTGCACGTGCACGACGAGCGGGGCGAGTGGGCCGGCACCGCAGGGGTGGCCGAGCTGGGCGGGACCGCCCGGCCCCCTGTCAACGGACACGTCCGGATCGGCAGCAACACCAAGACCTTCACCGCGACCGTGGTCCTGCAACTGGTGGCGGAGGGCAGGATCGGTCTCGACACCCCGGTGGACGACCACCTGCCCGAGTTCGGCCTCGACCGGCGGATCACCGTACGCATGCTGCTCCAGCACACCAGCGGGCTGTTCAACCACACCGGCGAGTACTACGAGGACGGCACTTTCGCGCCGGGCATCCCCTGGGGTGGCCAGGAGTGGGTGGACACCCGCTTCAAGGCCCACCCGCCGGAAGAACTGGTACGGCTGGCCCTCTCCAAGCCGGTCCGCTTCGAGCCGGGTGCGGACTGGAGCTACGCGAACACCAACTACGTCCTGGCCAGGCTGCTGGTCGAGAAGGTCACCGGCCACTCGCTCGCCGAGGAGACGCAGCGGCTGATCCTGGGGCCGCTCGGCCTGTCGGGCACCGCGGTGCCCGACGCACAGCACCCCCTGCTGGAGGTCTCCGAGCCGCACGCCCACGCCCACTACCGGTACGAGGACGCCGACGGCCAGGAGAAGACGGTCGACGTCACCCGCCAGAACCCCTCCTGGATCTCCAGCGGCGGCGACATGATCTCGACCCCCAAGGACCTGCACACCTTCATCTCCGCGCTGGTGGGCGGCAGGCTCCTGCCGCCCGAGCTGCTGGCCGAGATGTACAGGACGCACCCCAAGGCCGGATACGGACTGGGCCTGTTCGTGCAGGACCCGGAGGACGGCCCCACCCTCATCAGCCACAACGGAGGCCACGGCGGCCACGCGGCGCTGATGTACAGCACCGCCGACGGCAGCAGGACCCTGACCGCCGCTCTGAACTACGTGGACGACGCGGACCTGTCCATGGGGGCGGCGTTCCAGAAGGCGACGCAGACTCTCGTCAAGGCAGTCTTCTAGCCTGCCGGGAAGGGGTGTTGGGGCGGCAGGCACGCGACGGTGGGCGGGATGCGACGCGGACGTGGTGGAGCGACAGCGCTGCGGTTCTGTGTACGGGGCTGCTGGTGACGGGGTCCGGGAAGGATCACGAAGGACGGCGCGTACGCAGTTTTCGACCGCTCACGGCCCCGCAGAAGGACCGCATGACCCCGGACGAGCCCGCCAGGCTCCGCGACGCCCTCAAGGACTCCGCCTTCGCGAACCTCCGCCGGAAGCCGAAGGACGACAAGCTCAGTGGCAGTTCACGTTCTCGGCCTTGGTGCGCTGGCCCTTGCCCTTCCAGGTGCAGGAGTCGACGCTCTTGCCCTTGGTGTTGAGCAGGGCGGCGGTCTCCTTGCCGCTGTTGTTCCAGACGTACGCGGCGCGGCCCCGGTACCGGTGGTCCCAGTACACGTTCGCGGCGGTGTTGCGACCGCTGCCCGTCCGCAGGGTCACCGTCTTGCCCGCGCCGAGCTTCAGCGCGCGGAAGGTGTACGTCCAGCCGTTCTTGTCCCGCACCTTGTAGCCCTTGAGCTGTACGGCGGACCGGCCGGCGTTGTGGATCTGGACGTACTCGGAGTTCCGGCTGGCGTTCGAGCCGTTGTCCGCGCCCGGTCCGTTGTACTGGATCCAGCCGAAGTGGACACCCCCCTGGTGCTTCGGCGCGGCCTGCGCCGGAGCCACCGCGCACGCGAGCAGCCCGACCACTCCGGCCGCGACCGGCACGGCCATCCGAATGCCGTTCTCACGAAGCATGCAATCCCCCATTCACAGAATCCACACGGATGTGGACCTCAGGAGCACATGTCACCACAACTCGGCCTCACAGGCGGCCTGTTCACCGAAAGTCGATTTCGGCCCGCACCGTCTTCCCGCCCGACCCCCGGTCCCGTACGGACCACCGGTCGGCCAGCGCTTCGACCAGGAGCAGCCCGCGCCCGGAATCCGCCCCGGTGCCGGGCTCGCGCAGGGTCCCCGGCCCCGGAGGCCGACGCTCGCCGCGCGCGTCGGACACGTCGATGCGCAGGAGGCCGTCCGCCTCGTGATCGAGGTGTACGAGGCGGAGCTCGAAGCACCGTCCTCCGACCCGGCCGTGGGTCACTGCGTTCGCGGCCAGCTCGGCGACGATCTGCGCGACGGCGTCGGAAGCGTCACTGCCGTACGGAATGCCCCACTCGTGGCACTGGTGGAGCGCGAGCTGCCTGGCGAGGCGGGCGCCGCGCTCGGTCGGGCTGAGCAGTTGCGCGAACGTACGTACGGTAACTGCGCTTTGCTGGGGCGGGGGTGGCGTCATGTGCCCAATGTGGCGACGATCAGGGGAGGTTCACCAGGTCAGCGACCCGTACGCTGCGGCAGCGTACGGGTGCGCACCGTAGACACGACTGGTAACAGGCCGTAACGATGGCCGTGTTGGTGGTACGCGGGGTGTGGATCGGTGCGAGAGGTGACCGGGATGACGTACGACACGGATGATGCGGCGGGCAACGGAACCGAACCGGAGACCACGGACAGCCTCAAGGCGTTCGGCGAGGTCGTCAAGGCCTTCCGGAAACGGGCGAACCTGACGCAGGAGGAGTTCGCCCACCGGGTCGGGTACTCGCTGCCGACGATCGCTTCGATCGAGCAGGGACGGCGGTTTCCGTCGGTGTCGTTCGTGGACCGTGCGGAGGAGGTGCTGGACGCGTTCGGGGTGATCAGGGGAGCGGCCAAGCACCTTTCCCGGAAACCGGGGTTGGCGAAGTGGTTCCGGCAGTGGGCCGAGTTGGAGAAGAGGGCACTCACGCTCTACACGTACGAATGCCGTTTGATCCCGGGGCTATTGCAGACGGAGAAGTACAGCAAGGCACTGCACTCGGAGCACCTTCCGCCACTGAGCGACGAGCAGATTGAAGCCCAGCAAGCAGCTCGCACTGAACGGCAGCAGCTCCTCCAGCAGCGGCCGAACACGACCTTCGGCTTCATCCTGGAGGAGCACCTGTTCCGGCGGAACCTGGGCGGAGGGGAAGCGAGGGAAGAGCTTCTCGCCCATCTCATTGAGCTGGTCCAGCAACGCAACATCACAATCCAGATCATGCCGCTGGCCCAGGGCGAACATGCTGGCCTTCATGGATCGCTCCACCTGCTGGAGACACCCGACAACAAGTGGCTCGGCTACATCGAAGGTCAGGAAAGTGGCCTCATGATCACCGACCCGAAAGTGGTCAGCACCCTCAACTTGCGGTATGCCAGGATGGCATCACAGGCTCTGACGGCCAAAGACTCTCTGGGCTTGATGCAGCGGATGAGGCGAGGAGAAGCATGAGCACGACGGAACTGGCATGGTTCAAGAGCAGCTACAGCAGCAGCTCCGGCGACAGCTGCGTCGAAGTTGCCCTCTCCTGGCACAAGTCCAGCTACAGCAGCAGCGGCGATGGCGACTGCGTCGAAGTAGCCACCTGCCCCACCACCGTCCACGTCCGCGACTCCAAACTCGCCGACAGCCCCGAGCTCGCCCTCTCCCCCACCGCCTGGACCGACTTCCTCGCGCACGCGACGCACGCCTGAGTCCGCGCCGAAGGCCCCCGCACTCCGACTTCCGGAGCGCGGGGGCCTTTCGACTGCCTTGATGCACAAGGGAGTTGTTACCAGGAGCGGTTGAACTTCACGTGGCCACCGTTGCGTTCGAACCACCCGTACATGCCCCAGTTGATCCAACCGCCGTCACCGGTGTTGGTGAACTCGCCGTTCTCGAAGATCCACAGGCCGTAGTAGACGTTGCCCCACTTGACGTTGGCGTAGATCTTGATGTTCTGGAACCGGTCGTCGTAGCCCTGACTCAGGTTGAACAGCATGACGTTGTGCCGGCCGCCCGAGGCGTTGAACGCCTTCTCGGAGGCCTGCTTGACGAAGCTGCCCCGGTCGTCGGTCTTGATGCTTCTCAGGGCGTCGGCGACGGCGTTGCCCGCACCGATCTTGTCCATGGAGACGGTGACCGTGACGTTCTTGTCCGCCTTGATCGTGACCGGTGCGGAGGAGTCCGCGGCCGGGGCAACACTGCTGGCGGCGGCAGCGGGGCGTTCGGATGCGTGGGCGGGGAGTGCGGCGGTTCCGGCGAAGGCCAGAGCGGTCAGGGCGATGGTGGCGAGAGCGGTGGGACGGCGCATAGCTGAACTCCTTGTGGGTGCGGTGGAATTGGGGAGGAAGGGCGGGTACTACCAGGACCGGCGGAACGTCACGTTGCCGCCGTCGCGGTCGAACCAGCCGCGGAAGGCCCAGTTGATCCAGCCGCCGTCGCCGTGGTTGGCGAAGTCGCCGGACTCGAAGACCAGCACGCGGTAGGTGCCGTGGATGCCGCTGACCTTGGCGTCGTACACCACGCCCCGGAGGTTGGTGGAGTGCCGGTTGCTGTTGTTGATGACCATCACGTTGTAGCGCTCGCCGGACTCGTAGAAGGAGCCCTCCATGAGGCTCTTCACGTAGCCCCCGCGGTTCTGCTTGCGCTCGATGGCCTCCGTGACGATGTTGATGATCTTCTGGGTGATGTCGAGGGCCGCGGAGGCCACGTCGACCTTGGCGCCCTGGATGGTCGGGCCGCCGGGGGCCGAGTGCGGGGCGACGGCGGGGCGGGGTGCGGGCGCCACGGCGGCGTGGGCGGCGGCGGACGGCAGCAGGATGCCCGCGGCCACGGCTGAGCTGACGACCAGGGTGGCGATGCGCTTGCTCTTCATGCTCATGACATATCTCCTTCGTTGATTCTTCGACGGTTCTTCGACGGGCTTCGATGGGCCGACACGACGGGGTGGCAGAGCCGGCAGGGTGGCCACTGCGACCGGCTGCGGGAATTCGACGGGGAAGGACCGGAAAGGAGGAGCGGGACGAATTCAGGACCGGACAGACCGAATTCAGGCAGTATCCCGCCCGCTTCTCCCCTTACCCGGAGTAATCCTGCTTTACTGGCACCGCTCTTGGAGGGCGGAGGGCCGGCGCACTGCCGTCACCACGAGGTACGGAAGTGGTCGGCCGCGTCCGTCCGCAGGCCGGGCGTGCTGTGCACGGGCCCGTGCGGGTCGGCGGCGAGCCGCCGGGCCAGCAGGACCGCACCGCATCCGGCGCACAGCAGGAACAGCAGTACCGGCCGCCGGACCGGGCGGGTTTCTCTCCGACCGGGAGGGATTCGGAACATCGGGGTTTCCAGGGGGTCGTACGGTGAACGGATCCGACCGGTGCCGGGCGGGGGGCCTCGGCGCCCTGCGGAGTTCGCCGCCGACGCCCGTGCGGTTCGCCGCACCGGACAGGCCCTAGATCGGCTGCGGGCAGTGCGTCGACGGGGAGGTGCCCCACTCGGTGTCCCCCGGCTTGGCCGGCTTGCAGGGGGAGTCCGCCACGGAGGTGGCTCTTTCCACCTGGGCCGAAGCCGTCGCGGTCGCGCCACCGGCAATGCCGACGGCCAGTGCGGCGGCGCAGAGGAATCGAGTGAGGTTCTTCATGGTGCCCTCCAAATGGGGAATCGAATTCTTCGGGAAGAATCCGGCGGGTTTTCCTTTCCGGTGACCCAAGAATCCCCCGCACGGAACTCGCGGTCCAGGAGCCCCGACCATCAACAAGGTGCGTGGCAGGAAATGGAGGGGGAAGTTTTGGACATAACCACGGAAACCATCCCGGCGGACGGTGCGATCCGGAGCCCCGACAAGGCGGACGGTGCGATCCGGGACCCCGACAAGGCGGACAGCACGACGCGGGACCTCGACCAGGCGGAACTGCGGGCGTACCAGCACCTGTTGGAGCAGGGCCCGCAGTCGTCACAGGACCTGGCCCTGGCGCTCGGGGTGACCGCGGCCCGCGCGGAGGAACTGGCGGCCGGGCTGCTGAGCCGGTGTCTGGCGGCGAGCGATCCGGACGGCGCGGGGCCACGCTGGCGGGCCGTCAGCCCGTACACGGCCGCGGCCGAACTCCTCGGTCCGGAGGAGCAGATCCTGCACCGCCGCCTGGAGGACCTCGCCCGTACCCGCGAACGGCTGAGCGCGCTGATCCCGATGTACGAGGAGAGCTGCCGCCGCAGCGAGGACTCCGGCGCGATCGAGGTCGTCACGTCGCGCGACCGGGTCATGCTGCTGATCGGGGACGCGGCGGCCCGCTGCACCGAGGAGGTCCTCACCGTCCAGCCGGGCGGCGGACGTCCGGCCGGACACCTGGAACGGGCCCTGCCGCGCGACTTGGAACTGCTGGGCCGGGGCGTGCGGCTGCACACGCTGTACCAGCACACCGCCCGCTACAGCCCCAGCACCCAGGAGTACGTGCAGGCGGTGGTCGCGGCCGGGGGCGAGGTGCGCACGCTCGGCGAGCTCTTCCACAAGATGCTGGTCTTCGACCGTACGACGGCGTTCCTGCCGGTGTGGGACAACCCCGACGCGGCCGTGGTGCTGCGCGAGCCGTCGGCGGTCGCGTACCTGCGGTCCGTGTTCGCCCACGCCTGGGCCCTCGCGGAGCCCTTCGCCGCTTCGTACTCGGCGGCGACCGCGCTCCAACTCCAGAACTCCCTCGCGGGAAGCCTGGCCGGCGGCACCAAGGACGAGGTCATCGCCCGCCGGCTGGGGATGTCGCTGCGCACCTGCCGACGGCACATCGCGGAACTCATGACCGAACTCGGCGCCGACAGCCGCTTCCAGGCGGGCTACCTGCTCGCGCTGCGCTCCCACGCCCCTCAGCCCCCGGCCCCGCACGACGGTCCGCCGGCGCGCTCCGGGCCCGGCGACTAGATCTGGGGCGCGCCCAGGACCACGAACCGGATCGGCGTGCCCGGTACCGCCTGGGCCGCCGCCGGGAGGTATTCCTCGGCAACCACGCCGATCACCGGATAGCCGCCGGTCACGGGGTGGTCGGCGAGGAAGACGACCGGGAGGCCGTCGGGGGGCACCTGGACTGCGCCCCACACCATTCCCTCGCTGGGGAGTTCGTCGTTGCGGGCGCGGGTGAGGACGGGTCCCTCGGTGCGCAGGCCGATGCGGTTGGCGGCCGGGGAGACGCGGTAGCCGGGGGCTGCGAGCGTACGGATCGCTTCGGCGGTGAACCAGTCGTGGCGGGGGCCGAGAAGCAGGGGCAGGACCAGCTCGGAGGGCGGGGCCTGCCAGGGCGCCGTGTCCACGGTGGGCGGAGCCGGAAACGGGGTGCCCACGGGCAGCAGGACGCCGGGAGCGAGCGGATCGGGGCCGAGGCCGGAGAGGAGGTCGGCGGAGCGACTGCCGAGGACGGGCTCGACCTCGATGCCACCGGCGAAGGCAACGTACGTACGCAGCCCGGCAGTTGGACGCCCGATGTCGAGGAGCGCTCCGGCCGGGACCCGTACCCGGACACCCCAGGGGGCAGGACGGCCGTCGATGCGGACCGGGCAGGGGGCACCGGTGACGGCGACCGTCACCGGGACGCGGGTACGGAGCGCGACACCGTCGAGGGTGGTCTCCAGGGTGGCCGCGCCCACGGGGTTCCCCACGAGGCGGTTGGCCAGCCGGTGGGCGTGCACGTCGAGGGCGCCTGAGCGGGGAACGCCCAGGTGGGCGTGGCCGGGGCGGCCCTCGTCCTGGACGGTGGTGAGGGCTCCGGGGCGTACGACTTCGAGGGCGGGTCCGGCGGCGGCCGGAGCTTCGGCGGTCACGTACGGGACTCCTCGGTGAAGTCGGTGAAGTCGGTGAATTCGGTGCAGTCGGTGAAGCGCACTCTGGTGCCGGGGGCGAGCAGCGCGGCGGGTTCGCGGCGGGGGTCCCACAGGGTGACGTCGGTGGAGCCGATGAGCTGCCAGCCGCCGGGGGACGAGCGGGGGTAGATGCCCGCGTACTCGCCCGCGAGGGCGACCGACCCGGCGGGCACGGCGGTGCGCGGGGTGGCGCGGCGGGGCAGGTGGAGGGCTTCGGGCAGCCCGGTGAGGTAGCCGAAGCCGGGGGCGAACCCGCAGAAGGCGACGCGGAGTTCGAGCTCGCCGAGGGCCGCGGGGACGCGGTCGGCGGACATGCCCCAGAGCTCGGCCACATCAGCGAGGTCAGGGCCGTCGTAACGGACCGGGATCTCGATCAGCGGGCCCTCGTCGGCGGTGAGCGGCGGAATGCACCAGGTACGGAGATCGGCGGCGAGGGCCTGCGGGTCGGCGAGTCCGTCGAGGAGAACGGTCCTGGCGGCCGGGACGATGTCCCGGACGCCGGGCAGTCCGCCGACGGCACGGCGCCGGAGGAGCTCGGCATGGAGGGCTTGGGCGTGCGAGAGGTCGGGCAACTCGACGAGGAGCGCACGGGGGCCCATGGGAAGGACGCGGAGGGGGGCGTCCGGGGCGGTCGGGGGGTGGGTTGCGCGCGCCGGGTGGCCCGCATGCCCCACGTCGCCCCCACGGCCCGCCTGCCCCCCACCGCCCCCACGCCCCGCACCCGTCCCGCTCATGCGAACGGCCCCAACTCGACCCCTGCGTGCAGCAGTTCAGCGCGCACCCGGCCCGCAAGATCCGCCGCTCCCGGCGTGTCGCCGTGCAGGCACAGGGAGCGGGCGCGCACCGGGACCCGTTCGCCGGTCAGTGCGGTGACCTGGCCCTCGGTGGCCATCGCGACGGCCCGCGCGACCACCGCGTCCGGGTCGTGGATCACCGCGCCCGGTTCGCGGCGGGACACGAGGGTGCCTTGTGCGGTGTAGGCGCGGTCGGCGAACGCCTCGGGTACGGAGGTGAGTTGGGCCTGTTCGGCCGCCGCGAGGAGTTGCGAGCCCGGGAGGCCGAGGACGGGGAGGTCGCCGCCTGCCGTCCGTACCCCCTCGACGACCGCCGCGGCCTGCTCCGCGTCGTGGACGGTGCGGTTGTAGAGCGCGCCGTGGGGTTTCACGTACGCGACACGGGAACCCGCCGCGCGGGCGAAGACCTCCAACGCGCCGATCTGGTAGGCGACTTCGGCGGCCAGCTCGTCCGGCGGCACGTCCATCGCGCGCCGCCCGAAGCCCGCCAGGTCGCGGTAGGAGACCTGGGCGCCGATCCGCACCCCGCGCTCGGCGGCCAGTTCACAGACCCGGCGCATGGTCACGGGGTCGCCGGCGTGGAATCCGCAAGCGACGTTGGCGCTGGTGACGACGGACAGCAGCGCCTCGTCGTCGGTGAGGGTCCAGCGGCCGAAACCTTCGCCGAGATCGGCGTTCAGGTCGATCGCCCCGGCCGTCTCGGGCGTGCGGGCTGCTGCGGTCATGCTCGTACCTCCGCTTGGGCGTTGAGTGTCGTGAGTGTGTCGAGGATCAGTTGCAGCGAATCGGCGAGGTAGCTCCTCAACTCGGCTTCCGCCGCTACGAGTTCCCCGTCCCGGATCTGCTCGGCGATGACCCTGTTGCGCCCCACGAAGGGTTCGTGGAGGTGGGCCGGGGAGGGCATCGCCTGGAAGACCAGGCGGAGTTCGGCGAGGATCGCGCTCATGTAGGAGTCCGTTCGCGGGCTGCCCGCGAGGGCGGCGAGCGCGCGGTGGAAGTGGATGCCCGCATCGGCGACGTACTGCCAGTCGTCGGCCGCCGCCGCGTTCTCGCCGTCCTCGACGGCCCGGAGCAGGTCGGCGATCAGCCGGGGCGGTGCGGTGCCGGCCGCCCGTACCCCCGCGGTCTCCAGCGCGAACCGCACCGCGTAGATGTCGGTGATGTCGGCCGGGCCCGGGACCCGTACGAAGACGCCCCGGTGAAACTCGTGCACCACCAACCGCTCGTGCACCAGCAGCCGGAACGCCTCGCGCACCGTGTTGCGCGAGACGCCGTACGCCTGGGCGAGCGCCGCCTCGGGCAACTGCTCGCCGGGCTTCAGGCCGCCGTCGGCGATGCGGTCACGCAGGGACGAGGCCACGCGCTGAGCAGTGCCCGTACCAGTACCGACACCGGCGCCGGTATCGCTGTCGGCGCCGGAATCCGCGCCCTCACCCACCCTCAAGACTCCTCCTTGATCGCTCGTCGCTCCCCGGCCATCTGAAGTCCGTATGACGGAAACCATTGTGGGATTGTTGAGCAATACCTTACTGTCACCGGAATCCGCTAGTCCGCCACGCCACCACTCAGCTGGTCCGGTGCGGACCGAGACCGACCGACTGGAAGGCGGGCGCCGCATGATCGTCCTTCTCGGCGTCGTCGTGGTGATCGCAGGCTTCGCCACCCGACGCAATCCCCTGCTGGTGGTCGGCGTCGCCGGCATAGCCACCGGCCTGCTCGGCGGCCTGTCGCCGCGCGAGGTGCTCGCCTCGTTCGGCGAGGGCTTCGCCTCCAGCCGGTCCGTGACGATCTTCGTCATCACGCTGCCGGTGATCGGACTCCTGGAGCGCTACGGCCTCCAGGAGCAGGCCCGCCGCCTCATCTCCCGCTTCACCAAGCTCACCACGGGCCGCTTCCTCACCCTCTATCTCGGCCTGCGCCAGCTCACCTCCGCGCTCGGCCTCACCAGCCTCGGCGGCCCGGCGCAGACCGTACGCCCGCTGGTCGCGCCGATGGCGGAGGCCGCGGCCGAGAAGAAGTACGGACCGCTGCCCGAGAAGTGGCGCGAGAAGGTCCGCTCGCACTCGTCGGGCGCCGACACCGTCGGACTCTTCTTCGGCGAGGACTGCTTCCTCGCCATCGGTTCGATCCTGCTGATCACCGGCTTCGTCAACACCACGTACAACCAGCACCTCGAACCCCTGCACCTGGCCCTGTGGGCGATCCCGACCGCCGTCTGCGCCTTCCTCATCCACGGCGCACGCCTGCTGCGCCTCGACCGCCAGATGGCCCGCGAGCTCAAGGCCGTGGGCGCGGCCGGCACGGCCGACAGCAAGGAGACGGCCAAGTGATCAAGGCAGAGTGGTTCTACTGGCTCATCGGCGCGATCTTCCTGATCATGGCCGCGCAGATGTTCCTCGACCGTACGAATCCCAAGCGTTTCGGCACGGCCGCCTTCTGGGGCCTGCTCGGTGTCGGCTTCGTCTACAGCACGTGGGTGGTCGACAAGTCGGCTCCCGCCGAGCCCCTCGGGGTGCTCGTGCTGATCATGATCGTCCTGGCGGGCTGCGGCTTCACCGGACGCGGCAAGGTCAGCACCACCACGCCCGAGCAGCGCGTGGCGTCCGCCGTGCGCTTCGGCAGCAGGCTCTTCATCCCGGCACTGACGATTCCGGTCGTGGCGATGCTCTGCGCCACGCTGCTGAAGAAGATCCGCATCGGCGGGCAGCCGATCTTCCAGGACGGCAGCGAGACCATCCTGGGGCTCGGCATCGGCGCCCTGGTGGCACTCGCCGTCGGGATGTTCCTGCTCCGCGAGAAGAAGATCACCGTCCCGATCCACGCGGGCCGCAACATGGTCGAGGCCATGGGCTGGGCCATGCTGCTGCCCCAGCTCCTCGCCGTACTCGGCTCGATCTTCCAGAAGACGGGCGTCGGCGAGCAGGTCGGAAAGATCACCGAGGCGGTGCTGCCGAGCGGCATGATCTACGTCTCGGTCCTCGTCTACTGCCTGGGCATGGCGCTCTTCACGATCATCATGGGCAACGCCTTCGCCGCGTTCCCCGTGATGACGGCGGCCATCGGCTGGCCGGTGCTGATCCAGTCGGGCGGCGGCGACCCCGCGGTCGTGCTCGCGGTCGGCATGCTGTCGGGCTTCTGCGGCACGCTGTGCACGCCGATGGCGGCCAACTTCAACCTGGTGCCCGCGGCTCTCCTCGAACTGAAGGACCAGTACGGGCCGATCAAGGCGCAGATCCCGACGGCGGGTGCACTGCTGGTCTGCAACATCGCGATCATCTCGCTGTTCGCCTTCTGAACCAGCCGCCACATTCGTCATGCCTGCCACACCCGTCCTACCTGTCGCGCCCGTCACAAAGGAACCGCATGCCTCCCCTCCCCCGCGTCCTGCTCACCGGCTTCGAGCCCTTCGGCGGCGAGGACGTCAACCCGTCCTGGCAGGCGGTCTCCCTGGTACGGGACGCACCGCCCGAGGGCGTCGCACTCCACGCCGTACAGCTCAGCTGCGTCTTCGGGCGCGCCAACGAAGAACTCCGCACCGCCGTCCGGGACTTCGCCCCCGACCTGGTCCTGTGCGTCGGCCAGGCGGGCGGGCGCCCCGACCTGACCGTGGAGCGCGTCGCCGTCAACGTCGACGACGCCCGCATCCCCGACAACGCGGGCAACCAGCCCGTCGACGAGCCGATCGCACCCGACGGCCCTGCCGCGTACTTCGCCCCGCTCCCGGTCAAGGCGTGCGTGGCCGCGGTACGCGAGGCAGGCCTGCCCGCCTCGGTCTCCCAGACCGCCGGGACCTTCGTCTGCAACCACGTCTTCTACGGCCTGGCCCACCTGGCCGCCACCGAACTCCCTTCCCTGCGCGGCGGTTTCGTCCACGTCCCGTACGCCCCGGAACAGGTCACGGCCCGCGCACTCCCCTCCCTCCCCGTCCCTTCGATGGCGGACGGCCTGCGCGCGATCATCACGGCCGCACTGACGACGGAGAAGGACCTGCGCGTGGCGGAAGGAGCAACGCATTGAGCACCCAGGACCCGCACCCCCTCACCGCCCTCGCCCGTGTCTTCGCCGAACTGGCAGCGGCCAACGTCACCCGCCCCTACCCCTACGCCCCGATGCACCTGATCGCGGGCCCGGACGACCTGCACGCCCCACGCGAACGGCACCCGGCGTTCTACGGGGCGTACGACTGGCACTCCTCGGTCCACATGCACTGGCTGCTCGTACGACTGCTGCGCCGGTACGCCGACCAGATCGACGCCACCACCGCCACGGCCGTACTGAATCGCCATCTGACGGTGCCTCATCTGGCCGCAGAATCCGCCTACTTGACCGCCCACCCCACCTTTGAGCGCCCCTACGGCTGGGCCTGGCTCCTGCTCCTCGAAGCGGAGTGCCGCGCGCTGGGCCCCTCGGGCGCCCACTGGGCCGCAGCCCTCGCCCCCGCCACGCAAGCCGTCACCGCTCTCGTACGCGACTGGCTCCCGAAGGCCACGTACCCGGTACGCCACGGAACGCACGCCAACAGCGCCTTCGCCCTCGGCCTGATCCTGGACAGCGCGACCCTGGGCGGTCCGACCGGTCCGACCGGTCCAACCGGTCCAACCGGTCCGACCGGTCCAACCCTCAACGGCCCGACCCCCGACAGCGCTCACCCCGACCTGGCCGGCCCGGTGCGCGACACGCTCACCCGCTGGTTCGCGGACGACCACGACGCCCCGGTCCACTGGGAGCCCTCGGGCCAGGACTTCCTCTCCCCCGCCCTCACCGAGGCCGACGCGGTACGGCGGATCATGCCCGGCGACGCCTTCGCCACCTGGCTCGACCGCTTCCTCCCCGCACTGGGAAGCGACTCCCCGCTCCTCACCCCACCCGTGGTCGCGGACCCGTCCGACCCTCAGATCGGCCACCTCATCGGCCTCTCCCTGAGTCGCGCGTACGCCCTGCGCAACATCGCCGCCGCACTGCCCGCGACCGACCCCCGCGTGCCCCTCCTCCGTACGGCCGCGGAAGCCCACTTGACGGCGGCGCTCCCGCACGCGGACTCGGGCAACTTCACCACGGACCACTGGCTGGCGACCTTCGCGGCGCTGGCGCTGGAGGCGCCGACGCGTCCGTGAGGTGGTCGAGCCGCGCGAGGCGCAGCTCGACGGCCTCACCTCACTCGCCTCATCCTCCCGCCAGCGCCACCAGCTTGATGAAGATCAGCTCCGTGGCTTCCTCCCCCAGTTCCACGACCTCGTCGAGCTCCTCGACCTGCCGGTCCCCTGCCAGCACGAAGAACCCGTTGGCCAGGAAGGCCCGTTCGGCGATGTCGGCCTGTCGTCGCCAGTCGATCCGGCGCGGCTCCGGCATCCGGTAGCCGTTGAGGTCCGCCTCCGCCGCCTCCGGGCGGACGAGGCCGTGGAAGCGGGCTCCCGGGTCGGCGTGGTAGCGCGCGACCTCTTCCCGCACCCGGAGCCTGATCAGCTCCCGTACGGTCATCCGGTCCGGCAGGCCGCCCGTCCCGAACGCGGCGACCTCCCGGCCGGTCGCCGTCTCGTCCCGGAACGTCACCGCTGCCATCAGGCGGCCCCCCTCTTGATCTGCGCGAGTATCGACTCGTCCGTGATCCGCTCGTCGTCGGCGAGCAGGAACGCCTTGCTGAGCACCAGCGACAGCCGTTCGTCCTCGAACGGCAGGAACACCTTCCCCGCGCCCCCCGCACCCCCCGCGCCCCCCGCGCCCTTCCCGCCGCCCTTCCCGGCCGGGACGATGCACACATAGGCGTCTGCCGGCGCCATCAGCACGTTCCCCGAGCCGAGGTGGATGCGGTACGTGCCCAACCCGCCCCGCACCACCAGGAACCGCCCGTCCAGCGCGCACCGGTCTGCGATCCTCAGCCGTGGCAGCAGCCGCTCCAGCACCTCCCGCCGCACCTCGGCGGTGGCCGTCAGCTCGCCGAACCCGGCCCGTTCCCAGTACGCGCGTCGCGGGCCGCCGTCGGTCCACTCCGGGTCTGCCGCGATCGACGTCACCCCGACGAAGAGGTCCACGTCCCGCATCGCCTCGCTGAACACCAGTGGCGGCACCTCGGTCAGCGGCTCGGTCGTCCAGCCGCCGTCCCGCCGCCGTTCGAACCGCACCCGGTCGGTGCCCGCCAGCAGGTGGTCGTCCGTCCAGTCGGCCAGGCTGTGGTCGAAGGAGACCTGCCACTGCCCGGCGGCCAGCGTGCGCACCGCCGTGTCCTCGCCTCCCATGTCCCACGGTCCGAGCCGGCCGCTGCGCCATCCCCTGGCCCGGAACAGGGCGGCCGTCCGCTGGTAGTGCACGAGGTGGGCGGCGAACCGGTTGGAGTAGTCGCCGGTCTCCCGCTCGGCGGGGGTCAGCAGGTAGATCTCCCGGTATGCCTGCTTGAACGGCTGCCGCAACTGCCGTTCGGCGAGCAGATCCCGCCAGGCCCGCACCTCGCCGGGTTCGGAGCGGATCGGGTGCCAGAGCCGTACCGCGATGTCGTCGGGAGCCTCGGGAAGGTCCCCTACCACGGGCAGCACGGCCTGCCAGACTCCGGGGGCCACCTCGAACTCCCAGATCAGCCGGCGCACCACGGTCCCGGCGAGCGGGTGCCCGGCGAGTGCGGCCCGCCACCATCCGTACGGATGGACGGCATCCGTCGTGAGACCGCCCTCCAGGGCTCGCACGAGGGTGCTGAGCTGGACGGTCGCCCGCTGCACCAGATCGCGCAACTCCTTGACCAGGGCCGCGTGTTCGCGGCGTACCGGCGCCGGAAGGGAGCGCAGCGCGCGGCCGTCCCGCTCCCAGCCCAGTACGACGCTGCCGCCCGCCGCCGTGACGACGGCCTCGTAATCGCCCGCACTCCGGCGCAGCGTGCCGTCCGCGCCGAAGCCGAGTTCCGGCATGCGCAGCGCCACCTCGGTCCGCTCGGCCAGCGCCGCTTCCGTCTTCTTCAGCATCCGGTCGAGCTGCTTGGGCACCCCCGCGTGCCGGACGTTCGCCCGGACCGTGCGCAGGGCCGTGACCAGTTCCGGTGTCGGGAAGTCCGTACCGGCCCGCACCAGTTCGAACAGCAGCGCCTGCGACGGCAGGGTCTTGGCCTTGTCACCCGGTGCGACCGTGATCGCGGGCAGCAGCCGGTCGAGCAGCTCGGGGAGCCAGGGTTCGTCCCGTACCAGAGCCACCCGGGCGGCCTTCCCGAGCACCACGACCTCCCGCGCGGTGAACGCCTTGTCCGCCCGGTACGGCACACTGCCCGCCCGTACGGCCTCCGCGTGTACGGCCGCCGCTTCCAGCATCCGCCGGGCGAACGCCACGTACTCGGGAATCGCGGCGAGCCGCTCCCAGAGGTCCTCGACGCTCGGCGGCGACGTGAACGAGCTGCCGGTGTCGGTCTCCGCCACCAGGGCCCGCTCGACCGGCTCCAGCGCGCCCAGCAGCTCGAACTCCGCCGCCGCGAGCGGCCCTTCGCCCCGGCGGAGCCGCTCTACGACCGCGTCCCACTCGGTCCTTCCCGCGAGCGCCGCGACCGTGAGCAGCGCGTACGGCTGGGTCAGGCGGTCGTGCTCCAGCAGGAACGCGACCAGCGCCCGGGCCGGTCCTGAGAGCTCGGGCCACGCCCCCGTACACCGCGCCAGCGCCCCCACGCCCAGGGTGAGGTCCGCCCAGTTCCGCGTCTCAAGGCCCGCGACCAGCCCCTCGAACAACCGCAGGCAGGCCTCGGGCGTACACCTCGGCTGCCGTGTCCTGCACGCTTCCTCGACCGCGAACCGGGCCGACATCCGCCGGTGCGAGGCCTCCCGCCCCAGCGTGTAGGCCGCGGGAAGCAGCTCCCCCAGCTCCTCGTCCGAGACGAACGGCAGGTCCGCGTACCCCGCCGTCCCCTCGAACTCCGGATCCGTCAGCACCCGCATCAGCCGGACAGCCGGTTCCGAGGACACCGCCGTCACCAAGTCGTTGTAGGACATGCCGGGATGATGACAGGCGCCACTGACAACGACGTCCGGAGCTGTGCTCTCCGTCCCTCACCCGTCCCTCCGGAAGCCGCACGGGGGACGTGCCAGGCCCGCTCGACGCGGAGCCTCACCCCCGGAGCCACGCCTCTCGGCGCCACCCCCGGAGCCACACCCCGCGGAGCCACCCCGCGGCGCCACCCCGCGGAGCCACTGACCGCATGCTCATGACGCTGTGCCAGGATCCTGGCCATGGAGACCACCACCCCCCGCGAGCGGGCCGACGCGGTACTCGCCGAGGCCGGCCTGGAGTACGCGGGCGGCTGGGGCGCCGCCGAGAACGCCCTCCCCACCCGTGCGGCGATGCGGCCGATCGCGGCAGGCGACGCCGTGCCGACCTCGGCCGTACGGCTGGACGCCGTCGATCCGTTCGCCGCCACCGACGCGGAATGGTTCCGGCTGGCCACCGCGCACGGGCTGTTCGGCGAGGACGGGGGCTTCCTGGTCACGCTGGGGGACGGCGGCTGGTTCCGGGTCCGGCTCGGGGAGGAGTGGCGGCTCGCGGAGGTGCTGCGCAGTCAGCCCCGCTGCCCGGAGTTCATGACGCTCTCGCCGGACGGGAGGACGCTGATCGGCGTCACCACCGAGGAGTACGAGATCTGGCTGATCGTGGTGGACGACGTCCCCGCGTACCAGGAAGAACGGGCCCTGCGACTGGCGCGGGAGGAGAGCGAGGAGGAGCGGGCAGCGGCCTGGGACGGGCTGTTCGGCAGGCTCCGGATTCTGCGCCGGACACGGGAGCAGTGGGCGGTCGGGCTCCTCTCCCACCCGTCGCTGCCCGACGACCTCCGGCTCGACCTCGCGGTGCGCACCCGGCGGTTCTACAGGTGCGCACTGCCCGCCGACCTGATCGACCAGCTGCTCGTCCACCCGGACTGGAAAGTGCGCAGCGCCCTGGTGGACACCGGCTCCGACCAGCTGACGCCCGACCGGTGGAGCCGCCTCGTCCTCGCCGAGGGGGACGATCACCATCGCTGGGCCCTGGTCAGCATCGCCGTCGACCACCGCGCGTCGTTCACCCCCGCCGCCTACGAGCGTCTCGCCGCCGATCCCGCCCCGCGCGTCCGTGCCGAGACCGCCTCACTGACCGGCCTGCCGGTCGCCGTGGCCCGTGCCCTCATCGCCGACCCCGAGCCCCGGGTCCGGCAGCGCGCCTGCGCCGCCGCCTGGCCGGACCTCGACGCCGACGGGCGCCGCGCGCTCCTCGACGACCCCGCCCCCGGCGTCCGCGCCGCCGCCCGTCGGCTGCACCACCGCACACACCCGGTCCCGCTCGACGTCTTCGAGAGCGGCGAACTCGGCGACGACATCCGCGCCGTCACCGACTGCGTACTGGAACCGGAACTGGCCCGGCACCTGTCCCGGCACCCGGATGCCGCGCTTCGCGGCGCCCTCGCCGACAACCCTCGCCTGCCGGCAGAGGTGGTCGCCGCCCTGGCCACGGACCCCGACCCTTCCGTCCGGAGCACCATCGCCCTCCGCCCTGACCTCACCAAGGCCCAACGGGCCACCATTTCCCACGACTTCGACCCGTCGATCCACCACCACTCCCTCCCCTGGGTCCGAGCCCTCCACCACGACCCCGAAGCCATGCGGCGTCTCTCCGCCTCCCCCCACCCCCTGATCCGCCGCTCCGTGGCACGCGCCCGCCACCTCCCGCCGGACGTCGTCGACCGGCTCGCCCACGACGAGGACCGCGTCGTCCACCTCTTCCTCGCGGAGTCCTGCGACGACGCCCCACCCTGGCTGCTGCTCCAGGTCTGGCACTGGTGGAACGGCAGCCTCTCCGCCCCCGGCCGCCCCCGCACCCACCCCCGCTTCCCCCGCACGGACCTCCTGAAATACGCCGACGACCCCAACCCCCGACTGCGCCAACTCGCCCTGGACGACCCGGACTCCACTCCGGAACTCGTCGAACGCTTCACCCTCGACCCGCACCACGAGGTCCGCTTCCGCGCCGCCGACGACCCCCGCCTGAGCCGCCTGGGCGCGGTGCGCCTCCTCGACGACCCGAACTCCTCCGTCCGCCGGGCCGCCGCCCGCTGCCCCCGCCTCCCCGCCCGCGTCCTGGTCACGCTGCTCCGGGAACGCCACACCGCCGAGGACGCCGCCCGGAACACGGCGATCCCGCCCGGCGTCATCCGGAGGATGGCCGAGCGGGATCAGGATCCGCCGGAGGGACGCCCGGGGTTCACTCCCCGTCCGGAGCCAGCCTGAGCGAGATCGAGTTGATGCAGTACCGCTGGTCCGTCGGCGTCGGGTAGCCCTCGCCCTCGAAGACGTGGCCCAGGTGGGAGCCGCAGCGGGCGCAGCGGACCTCGACGCGGCGCATGCCGTGAGAGGTGTCCTCGACGAGTTCGACGGCGTCGGTGTCCTTCGGGTCGTAGAAGGACGGCCAGCCGCAGTGGGACTCGAACTTGGTGGTGGAGGTGAAGAGTTCGGCGTTGCAGGCGCGGCAGGAGTAGACGCCGGCGGTCTTGGTGTCCGTGTACTCGCCGACGCCGGCGGGTTCCGTGCCGGCCTGGCGGAGGACGGCGTACTCGGCGGGGGTGAGTTCCTCGCGCCACTGCTCGTCGGGCTTCTCGATGTCGTACGGCATAACAGGTGTCCCCTTACTTCTGCGCGAGTTACTTCTGCGCGAGTCGCGCCAGGATCTCCGGGCCCAGGTCCGTCACGTCGCCCGCGCCCATGGTGAGAACCAGGTCGCCGGGGCGGGACATTCCCGCGATCACGTCGGGGATCGCCGACTTGTCGGAGACGGCCGTCACGTCCGCGCCCGCCGCCTTCGCCGCGTCGACGATCATGGCGCTCGTGATGCCGGGGATCGGGTCCTCGCGGGCCGGGTAGATGTCGAGGACCACCGAGGCGTCCGCGAGGGCCAGGGCCTCGCCCATCTCCTTGCCGAGCTCCTGCGTGCGGGAGAAGAGGTGGGGCTGGAAGACGACCAGGAGGCGGGGGGAGGAGGGGGCGGAGGCGGGCGCGGAGGCAGAAGCGGAAGCGGAGCCGGTCGCGGAGGCAGAAGCGGTTGCTCCGCGCATCGCTTCCAGGTCGGCCGTCATCTCCGTCGGGTGGTGCGCGTACGAGTCGATGACCTGGACGCCCTGCTCCTCGCCCTTGAGCTGGAGGCGGCGCTTCACGCCCGTGTAGGCGCCCAGGGCCGAGGCCAGGTTGTGGGCCGGGAGGCCCAGGGCGACGCCCGCCGCGAGGGCGGCGACGGCGTTGTGCGCGTAGTGGGCGCCGGGGACCGAGACCGTGAAGGTGAGGAACTTGCCGTTCAGGAGGACGGTCACCTCGCTGGTCAGGCCGCGCGGGGTGATCTTGTGGACCCGTACGTCCGCCTGGGCGGAGTCGCCGTACGTGACGATGTTGAGCATCGAGAGGTCGCGGAGGCGGGTGGTCAGCTCGACCGCGCCGGGCTGGTCGGCGTTGACGACCAGGGTGCCGCCGGGGACGACCTTGCCGACGAAGGTCTCGAAGGAGTCGTAGATCTCGTCCATCGAGGCGTAGTTGGCGTGGTGGTCGAGCTCGACGTTGAGGACGATCGCGACCTGGGGTTCGTACTTCTGGAAGCTGCGGTCGCTCTCGTCCGCCTCGGCGACGAAGATGTCGCCCTCGCCGTGCGTGGCGTTGGTGCCGGGGCCCGCCAGGTCGCCGCCGATGGCGTACGAGGGGTCGAGGGCGAGTTCGGTGAGTGCGACGGCCAGCATGGAGGTCGTCGTGGTCTTGCCGTGGGTGCCGGCGACCGCGATCGAGCGCAGGCCGTTCATGAGGGAGGCGAGCGCGTCGGAGCGGTGGACCACCGGAATGTTCAGTTCGGCGGCGCGGACCAGTTCCGGGTTGTCCTCGCGGATCGCGGACGACACCACGACGCTCGTGGCGTCGTCCGCCAGGTTCCCCGCGGCGTGCCCGATGTGGACCGTGGCGCCCAGTGCGCGCAGGGCCTCGGCCGTGGCGGACTCCTTCGCGTCACTGCCCGCGACCTTCGCCCCGCGCTGGGCGAGGATCTTGGCGATGCCCGACATTCCGGCGCCGCCGATGCCGATGAAGTGCGGTCGGTCCAGGGCGGTGGGGATGCCGGGTGCCATGCGCGTGTCTCCCATGTGGTGCGGGTGAGGGGGTCCTGAAGGGCCTCAGCCTATTCGCTGTGCGAGAAGAGCTTGAGCACCGGTACGCCGACCTTGTGACGGGCCCGCGAGGCCCAGTCGCGGTGGAAGAACTCCTCGACGTAGTGCGGCGCCGTCAGGACGATCACCTCGTCCGCACCCGTCTCGTCGACCACCGACTTCAGTACGTCCAGCGGATGGTCCTCCACCACCCGGCCGACCGCCTCGCTGCCGGCCTGGCGCAGCGCTTCGAGGGAGACCGCCAGGGCCTGGTCGGCGAGGGGCCTGGCGTCCGCGCCCTCGGGCTCGTCCCCCTCGCGGACCGCCTCGTCCAGTTCACCCAGTGCGACGTCGTCGATGGCTCTCAGCAGTACGTCGGCCTGATCGCCGCGTGGCTGCATCAGGACCACGAACGAGACGGCCTCATCCCCGTGCAGGGTCGTGACGAACTCCACGTCGGCCGCAGTGAGGGGCTTCTCGATCATCAATACGCTCGTGAACATGTCGGGCGCCCTTTCTCCATTCTCTGGCCCGTACGCCTGTGCGCACGGGCCGCTGCGAAACCTTGCGGAAACCATCCTTCCCCGTGCCCGCACGGGGACCGCGAAGTAAGTGTGCCCATCGAGAGCTAACCGGAACGGCGAATTCCGCTGTTTGTCGACCCTAGACCAATGATCACTTTTTGCATCAATTCCGACGGTACTGGGTGTACAGGAACCCGGCCTCCTCCAGAATCGACGCCAGTACGAAGCGATCCGGAACCTCACGCCCCGGTCCGTCCGCGATCCGCTGGGCGCGGCCGGCCGTGAGCATCGGGGACACCGTCAGGCACAGCTCGTCCAGCACGCCGTCCGCGATGAACTGGGCCAGCAGCCGCGGCCCGCCCTCGGTGAGCTGCCTGGTCAGACCGCGTTCGGCGAGGGCCCGTACCGCCTTGGCGGGCTCCACCCGGCCGCCGTCCCCGGCGATCAGCACCTCGGCCCCGGCCTCGCGCGCCGCGCGGATGCGGTCCAGCGGAGCCGTCGCGCCGGTCAGCACCAGGGTCGGTACGAGCGGGGAGACGAAAAGCGGAAGCGAGAAGTCCAGGTCGAGGCTCGCGCTGACGACGGCGATCGCGGGGGCCGGGCCCTGTCCGGCCGCCTTCCGGCGTGCCGCGAAGGCCTCGCGGGCGCGGGCGGGCCGGTAGCCCTCCAGACGTACCGTTTCCGCGCCCACCACGATCACGTCGGCGAGGCCGCGCAGGGTGCCGAAGATCCGCATGTCGGTGTCGGAGGAGATCGGCTGGGACCGGCCGTCGTGCTGGGCCGCGCCGTCCAGCGAGGAGACCATGTTGGCGCGCAGCCACACCTCCTGGTCCGGGGGGTACGCGTAGGCGCCGGCCAGCGCGTCGAGGCTCCACTCGCCGCCGCCCTCCGCGCTGTGCTCCGAGCCGAGCCCCGGGCTGTGCTCCGAGCTCTGCCCTGAGCTGAGCCCTGAGCTGGGCCCTGAGCTCTGCTCCGAGCTGCGCTCCACGGCGGGGACGTGCGGTGTTTCGTCGGTCACAGGGAACAGGCGTCGCATGGGGGGCAGTCTGGCACGGCGCTTAGAGTGGGCCGTTGTGTCGTCCTCACAGCCGTCCTCGCCGAAGTCATCGACCGCGTCCCCGGGCTCCAGCCCCATAGCCGACGCGGTCCCCCTCTCCCTGTGCGCCCGCGAGCCCCGCGTCCCCGCCGACCGGCTCGTGGCCGAGATGGTGCCGCCGCCGCGCTTCGACTCCGTACGGTTCGACACGTACGTGCCCGACCCGAAGCAGCCCAGCCAGACCGGCGCGGTGACCGTGCTGAGCGAATTCGCGGCCGGGCTCGGGGCCGCGCCGGAGAGCGGGAAGCGGCGCTGGTTCGCGAAGAAGCCCGCGGCGAGGCCGGCCGGGCCGCGCGGCGTCTACCTCGACGGCGGGTACGGCGTCGGCAAGACGCACCTGCTGGCCTCCCTCTGGCACGCGACGCCCGCCGAGCCGTCGCTGAAGGCCTTCGGCACCTTCGTGGAGCTGACCAATCTGGTCGGCGCGCTCGGCTTCCAGCAGACCGTGGCCACCCTCAGCGGGCACCGGCTGCTGTGCATCGACGAGTTCGAGCTGGACGACCCGGGCGACACGGTGCTGGTGTCCTCGCTGCTCAGCAGGCTGGTCGAGGCGGGCGTGGCACTGGCCGCGACCTCCAACACGCTGCCGGGCAAGCTCGGCGAGGGCCGGTTCGCAGCCGCCGACTTCCTGCGCGAGATCCAGGGCCTCTCCGCGCACTTCCGGCCGCTGCGCATCGACGGTGAGGACTACCGGCACCGGGGACTCCCCGAAGCTCCGCCCCCGTACACCGACGAGCAGGTCACGAAGGCCGCGTACGCGACCGCGGGCGCCAGCCTGGACGCCTTCCCCGCGCTGCTCGACCACCTCGCGAAGGTGCACCCGAGCCGGTACGGGGCTCTGACCGACGATCTCTCGGCGGTCTGCCTGACCGGGGTCACGCCGGTGCCCGACCAGTCGACGGCGCTGCGGCTCGTGGTCCTCGCGGACCGGCTGTACGACCGCGAGGTGCCGGTGCTCGCCTCCGGGCTGCCGTTCGACGCGCTCTTCAGTGACGAGATGCTGAACGGCGGCTACCGGAAGAAGTACTTCCGGGCGATCTCCCGGCTGACTGCACTGGCACGGGACGCGAAGGGGCTGGTGGCGCAGTAGGTTCGGGGGCGTCACCTTTTTTCGCTCCCGAAGGAGTTCACCATGGCCACCACCCGTAACGCGCACACCGTCTGGACCGGCAGCCTCATGGAGGGCGAGGGCACCGTCTCGCTCGATTCCTCCAAGGTCGGCAGCTACGCCGTGTCCTGGCCGTCGCGCGCCGAGGAGGCGAACGGAAAGACGAGCCCCGAGGAGCTCATCGCCGCCGCGCACTCCTCCTGCTTCTCGATGGCCCTGTCGCACGGTCTGTCCGGCGCCGGTCACACCCCGACCCGCATCAACACCGCCGCCGCCGTGACCTTCCAGCCCGGCACCGGCATCACCGGCATCCACCTCACGGTGGAGGGCGAGGTGCCGGGCCTGGACGAGGCCGGTTTCGTGAAGGCCGCCGAGGACGCGAAGGCCAACTGCCCGGTCAGCCAGGCGCTTTCGGGCACGACCATCACGCTGAGCGCCTCGCTCGTCTGACGTACCGCTGAGGCTGTCGCTGAGGCTGTTGTGACGTACCACTGAGGCTGTTGTGTCCCGCACTGTTCACGTGCCACCTGTTGCGTGGTACACACGTGCGGGTCACATTCCTGTCCGCCAGCAGGGAGTTACCTCATGTCCGAGACGTCCGAAGCATCCGAATCAACAGCATCCAGAACAGCGGCAGAAGTGTCGGAAGCGCCCACGAACAGCGCTTCACGACGCCAAGTCCTCGCCCGCACCGGGGCGTTGGGCGCCGGGATCGCCTTCTCCGGCGCACTCTCCGAAGTCTTCGCGGGTACGGCCCTGGCCGCACCGCGCGGCGCAGGGCACGGCCGCGCCGGGTACGGGCCATTGGTGCCCGACCCCAAGGGCCTGCTCGACCTCCCCCGGGGCTTCCGCTACAAGGTCCTCTCCCGCGAGGGCGACCCGCTCCGCTCGGGCGAGGGCCCGGTACCGGGCAACCACGACGGCATGGCGGCCTTCAGGGGCCGCCGCGGCCGGGTCCACCTCGTGCGCAACCACGAGAACCGGGTCTCCGCCAAGCTCCCCGTCCCCACGGTCAAGGGCCTGACGTACGACCCGATGGGCAAGGGCGGCTGTACGGTCCTCACCCTCGACGGCCGGGGCAACGTCCTGGACGAGCGCGTCGGCGTCGCCGGCACCGCCGTCAACTGCGCGGGCGGGCCCACCCCTTGGGGCACCTGGCTCACCTGCGAGGAGACCGAGGACAAGGCCGGGACCAACGGCTACACCTTGGACCACGGCTTCATCTTCGAGGTCGACCCGGCCGACCCGCACCGCACCGGCGCGGTCCCGCTGACCGCGATGGGCCGCTTCCAGCACGAGGCGATCGCCGTCGACCCGAAGTCCGGCATCGTCTACGAGACCGAGGACGCCTTCAACCGCCCCTTCGGCCTCTTCTACCGCTTCCTCCCCGAGAAGCCGCACGGCGGCGTGGGTTCGCTGCGGGCCGGCGGCGCCCTGGAGGCGATGCGGGTCCCCGGCGTCCCGGACCTCTCCGCCGTCCACGAGACCGGCAAGAGCTTCGGCGGGGTGGAATGGGTGCCGGTGCCCGACCCGCTCGCCAAGCAGACCCCCATCCGGCTGCAGGACTTCGGCAGGAAGGGCGTCACGCACGCCCAGAAGCTGGAGGGCTGCTACTGGGGCGACGGCGTCGTCTACTTCGTCTCCAGCTTCGCCCGCACGAAGGAGGGCTCGGCCCGCGACCACTTCGGCCAGGTCTGGAAGTACGAGCCGAAGTGCCGCCGCCTCACCCTGGTCGTGGTCTTCGGCCCTTCGACGGACATCCAGCTGCCGGGCGAGTCCCCCGACAACATCTGCCTGGCGCCGAGCGGCGGGCTGATGGTGTGCGAGGACGGGGACGGGGCGCAGCACGTGTACGGGCTGACCAGGAAGGGCCGGGTGTACGAGATGGCCCGCGGCCGGCAGAACATCGGCACGCCGCAGCAGCCGGAGTGGGGCGAGTTCGCGGGAGTCACGTTCTCGCCGGACGAGTCGACGATGTACCTCAACTGCTACACACCGGGGACGACGTTCGCGGTGACGGGGCCCTGGGGCGACTGACGCAAGGCCTCCCGGGGGGGGCGGGGGAACATGCGCGGGCCCGTCTGGGGCCGGCCGCGCCCGCGCGGCGGAGCCGCAGATCCAGCACGGCCCCGCGCCCCTGAAGGGCCGCCCCCGCCCCTTGCCCACCCGATCGTGCGCCCAGCGACTCGCGCCCGGCGCCGATTCGGCGCACGATCGAGTGGCCCGCCTCGACGACCACGCCGGAGGACCGCACCCATGCCCAAGAAGAACAAGCCGCGGGACCAGCCCGGCCGCCCCGTCCGCGACGCCCTCCGCATCGCCCCCGCCTCCCACGTCTCCCTCGCCGTGCACCCGGCGGACGCCACCCCCGTCGGCCCGCAGGACAAGGCCGCGGGGGGGGCCGCCGCCGCTCTGCTG
>NZ_JBSGZD010000092.1:0-27554 GCF_053610825.1 Streptomyces sp. NPDC054863
GCCGGGCCCTGCGTACCCCCGTTCAGTACGTCAGGAGCTGCTGCGGTTCACGTACTTGACCTCGCAGCGGCCGATCAGCGACTCGGTCGACTTCTTCACGAACGGGGTCGCGACGTCGGTGGTCCGGGACTGGCCCGGGGCGACGGCGACGATGCTCGTCGAGCGGGTGCCGACGGTGGAGCCGCTGTTGGTGAACTTCACCGTGAAGCTGTAGGTGTACGTCAGCGAGGAGCTGCTGTTCGTCGCGGTGATGCTGGCGGTCATGCCGCGCGACGGGTCGTACTTGCACTCCGAGATGCGCAGGTCGCGCGAGGCGCTGCTGCTGCCGCCGGTGCCCGGGACGGAACCGGTGGTGCTGCTGGAGGAGCTGGAGCTGTCCGAGCTGCCACTGGTGGACGAGCTGGAGCCGCCGCTCGACGAGCTGGAGCCGTCGTAGCCGCCCGTGGACGCCTGGTAGTCGCCGCTCGAAGAGCTGGAGGAGCCGGAGGAGCTGTCACTGCCGCCGCTGCTGGAGCTGGAACTGCTGGACCCGCTGCTGCCGCCGCAGCTGCCCCCGTGGGAGCCCCGGGCACCGGTGAGTGCGACGACTGCGATGCCGAAAACGGCCACTGCGCGGACATGGCGAAGCTTCATAGCTTCCAACCCCCGTGGTTTTCACACTATTTGGGATAACTCTGGCAGGAGTAAAGATCCCATAAGGACAAGTGCATGACACCTTAGCAGCGGCTGTCACATGGCACGTCCCACACCTCGGGCGTAGCGTCGAACCCCTGAGACCTCGACAGAACCTCGACAAGAGGAGCGCGAGATGGTCAGGAACCTCCTTGGTTCGGCCATCGCTCTCGCCGGAGCGACGGCCGCCGTATGGAGTCCCTTCCGAGCCTGGTACGACGGCCGCGAGGGGCGCGACTACCGGATCGGGGATCTCTTCGACGGGATCACAGACGCCAGGGCGGAGCTGGCCGGTTCCCTGTTGCTGCCGTTCCTTTTCGCCGCGCTGCTCACGCTGGCCGCAGCCTTTCTGAGGTCCCGGCTGCTGATGGGACTGGCCGGGCTGATCACCCTCGGCTTCACCGTCTTCTGGATGGTCCGCCAGGGCCAGGCGGCGTCCGGCCTGGCCGTCAACGCGGACGGCACGGGCCTGGGAATGGGCGTCGCAAGCGCCCTGGGCGGCGGAGTCCTGATGCTCCTGGGCGCCCTGCTCATGAACGGCCACGGCAGCCGCAGGCGTCGGCGGTCACGGGAGAAGGAGCAGTACGACGCCCCCGGCGCCACCTACGACTCCGACCCCCTCACGACGCCCCCGGATCGGGGCGCCCTCTAGGGGCGCGGGGCCGTATCGACATGCGGCTCCGCCGCGTGGGCGCGACCGGCCACCACGCACCCGCACGTGACAAACCGGCACCGCGTTCCGGTCAGAGCGCACCCGGTAGAGCGCTACCGGGCCGTCCGCCCCGTGGCCGTCCCCTTCACCGCGTCCAACGCGTATACGCACCGGTCCTTGCTGCACGCATACACGATCCCCGCCTCCGCGACCGGCGAGCCCGTGATCTCGCCGCCCGTCTTGAGCTTCCAGCGCAGCTGGCCCCCCACCGCGTCCACGGTGTACAGACAGTGGTCGGCGGAGCCGAAGTGCACGCGCCCGTCCGCCACGACCGGCGCACCGACCAGTTCCCCGCCCGCCGCGAACCGCCACTTCGGCGTGCCCGTCACCGCGTCCAGCGTGTAGAGCGCGCTGCCGCTGCCCACGTGCACATGGCCGCCCACCACCAGTACCGGCTCGGTCGACTGCCGGGACTCCGTCGCGATGCGCCAGCGGTCCTTGCCGGTGGAGGCGTCCAGGGCGTACACCGTGCCGAGGTAGTCGGCCAGGTAGACCCCGCCGCCCGTGACGGCGGGCCCGGGTGCGAAAGCGGGCGCCGACAGGAAGACCGCCGGCGCCTCGAAGTGCCAGCGGACGTGCCCCGAGCCCTGGTCGACGGCCAGCACCCGCGTCCCCGCGGAGACGTACACATAGCCGTCCTCCGCCGACGTCACCCGCACCGGGACTCCGCCGCACGACGCGGCGTCACCCACCGGGTAGGACCAGCGCTCGATGCCGGACCGGGAGTCCAGCGCCCGCAGCCGGGCGTCCTGCCACACGTACACGGTGTCCCCGTGGACGTCGGGTCCTGCCTCCGGGGTCTCGAAGTCGGTCTGGGCGCCGGTGATTTCCCACAGCTTCTGCCCGTTGGACGCCTCCCACGCCTGTACGCCGCCACCGCGCGTGCCCGTGACGACTGTGCCGCGGGCCGCCTTCAGCGAGTACACCCAGGCGTCGGTCTGGAGCCGCCACCGTTCGGTGCCGTCGGCGGCGTCCAGGGCGTACAGCGTCGGCCCGTCGGAGGCGTGGATCCGGCCGCCGGAGACGGCCATCGCCCACGCCACGTCGCGCGTCTTGAACTGGCGGCGGCCCGAGGCCACGTCCAGGGCGTGCACCTCGAAGGAGGTGACGTAGACGAGGTCACCCGCGACGGCCGGGGTGCCCCACACGTCGTTCGACATCCGGAACCGCCACGGCCGCCACCCGGCGGGCGAGGGCCCTTCGGGAGGCTGCGGGGGCACGGACCCGGGCTGCGGGGGCACGACGCCGGGCTGCGGCGGTACGACGCCGGGGGGCGAGGGGACGCCGTTGAGCGCCGCCCCGCCCGGCGGGCGCACCCAGCCCGTCGCCGGTCCCGTCGCCTCCGCGACGACCGCGGCAGCGGCTGCCCCGTGCCCGTCGGCGACCCGGGGCCCCGGCCCGATCGGCACCTTCGCCCCGGCGAGCCGGACCGGCCCGTCCGCGTACGAGGGCGGCGGCGAGGCCTGCGGGGGCGAGGCCTGCCCGGTGCGCGGGTCGCCGCCCCAGTCGCCGCGCGGCGGCGGATACGGCGGCGGGTTCTGCGGGCGCGGCGGCGGCGAAGGATCGCGCCTGGGCTGCGCGACGGCGGGCGGGACGGACCGCCCGCCGCCCCTGCGCTGCTCGATCATCGCGGTGGCCCTGGCCGGCAGCCATGCCGTCGCGGTGCCGCTGTCGTCGCCGCCTGAGGAGAAGAGGTGCGGGGCGAGCTGCGCCTGGAGGTCGGCGGGGCTGGGCCGCAGCGCCGCCTCCATGCCCATACAGGAATCCAGCAGCGGACGGAGTTCGTCCGGGAGCCCTTCCAGGTCGGGGCCCTCGCGCAGCAGCATGAAGACGGTCTCGACGGGGTTCGCGCCGTGGAAGGGGGCGTGTCCGGTCGCGGCGAAGACGAGGGTGGAGCCGAGCGAGAAGATGTCGCTCGCGCCGGTCACGCTCCGCGAGTCCCTGGCCTGCTCGGGGGACATGTAGGCGGGCGTGCCCACGGCGACGTTCGTCATGGTCAGCCGGGTGTTGGAGACCCCGGACGCGATGCCGAAGTCGATGACGCGCGGCCCGTCCTCCACGACCAGGACGTTGGACGGCTTGAGGTCGCGGTGGACCAGGCCCGCCCCGTGGATGGACTGGAGTGCCTCCGCGATGCCGGCGGCCAGCCAGCGCACCGCGTTCGCGGGCATCGGCCCGCACTCATTGATTATTTCTTCGAGCGAGGGGGCGGGAACGTAGGCGGTCGCCAGCCACGGCACGGCCGCCCGCGGATCGGCGTCGACCACGGCCGCCGTGTAGAAGCCGGAGACCGCGCGGGCCGCCTCGACCTCCCGCGTGAAGCGGACCCGGAACAGCTGGTCCTCGGCGAGCTCCGTCCGTACGGTCTTGATCGCCACCCGGCGTCCCGACGCGGAGCGCGCCAGATAGACGAGCCCCATCCCGCCGGCCCCGAGCCGTCCCAGCACCTCGAACGGGCCGATCCGCCGCGGATCGTGCTGCGTCAGCTGCTCCACTTGCCTGCCACCTCCCCGTACCAGGCCGCGAAACACAGCCCCGGGGGCATTCTTCCTGCCGAACGCTGCGCTGGCTAACCCAGGGCCGGAATGGAATGTTTCCCCCCATTTCGTACACCTTTCGCGCAAATGCGGAACACCGGCCTACGCCTTCGGCCCCCTGACGCACGCCTTCGCCCCTCTGACGCACGCCTCCGGCCAGGCGGCCTACGCCTTCGGTTCGGCCAGCACCGCGAAAACCGCACCCTGATTGTCGGTGAGGGTCGCCATCCGCCCGTAGGGAATGTCGAACGGCGGCTGGGTGACCCGCCCGCCGAGCCGCTTGGCGGTCGCCACCGCCTCGTCACAGTCCTCGACCATGAAGTACGAGAGGAAGTGGGCCGGCAGCTCGGCCGGGAGCGCGTCCGAAATGATGCTCCGGCCGGCGACCGCCGTGGCCTCACCGGGCTCAGTCCCGGCGGGCGACCAGATGCGGAAGCCGGCGCCGCCCTCGGGAAGGTCCTGGCCCCCGAAGCCGAAGACCTGCTCGTAGAAGTCGTCGACGCGCTCCTTGTCCGCCTCGCGCACGTACGCCTCGGTCCAACAGAAGGAGCCGGGCTCGGCGGTCTTCTCGAAGCCCGGGTGCGTACCGCCCTGCCAGACGCCGAAGACGGCGCCGCCGGGGTCGGCGACCAGGCCCATCGTGCCGTACGGGCCGACCGGCATGGCGTCCATGATGACCTGCCCGCCCGCTTTCCTGGCCCGCGCGAGAAGGGCCGCGGCGTCCGGGGTCGCGAAGTAGACGCCCCAGGCGGTGGGCATCCGGCCGTCGGCCTTGGGGGCGAGCGCGGCCACGTTCTTCCGGTCGTCGCCCTCGCCGCTGAAGGCCTGGGTGTAGTAGCCGTACTCCTTGTCCGCGGGGTCGTCGAAGGTCCAGCCGAACAGCCCGCCGTAGAAGCGCTTGCCCGCTTCGACATCGGGGAGCGTCACGTCGATCCAGCAGGGCACGCCTTCTGCGAATGCGGTCATGGACCGATCCTTCCCGCTCTCGGAAATCCCCGCTCGGAGATATCCACCGAAGTTGTCCACAGGCTGTTGATAACACTATTGGGGGACACCGTCTGGCGCCCTGTCACGTACCGCCATTCGAAGCCGGGTCCCTCCACGGGGACCCCGCACGCCCCCTGCGCAGCCCCGGCCCCGCCCGAGAACCCGTTCCCCGTCCACCACAACCGGCCCAAGATGCCTCAACTCTGGCCGGAAACCCATTTGCACTCGCCGAATCGCGCTCCGATCACCCCTCGGTAAGCTGACGGCATGACAGGACAAGTACGCACCGTCGACGGCCGCGTGGCCGGTCGACGTGGTCAGGCGACGCGGCAGAAGCTGCTCGACTGCCTCAGTGAAATGCTCAGCTCGTCCCCCTACCGGGACGTCAAAGTCATCGACGTGGCCCGCAAGGCAGGGACTTCGCCCGCGACCTTCTACCAGTACTTCCCCGACGTGGAGGGCGCCGTCCTCGAAATCGCGGAGGAAATGGCAAAGGAGGGCGCGGGGTTGACCAGCCTGGTCGCCGGGCGCTCGTGGGTCGGCAAGGCCGGCGCACAGACCGCCGAGGAGCTCGTGGACGGATTCCTCGACTTCTGGCGGAAGAACGACGCGATCCTGCGGGTCGTCGACCTCGGCGCGGCGGAGGGCGACAAGCGGTTCTACAAGATCCGCATGAAGATCCTGAACTCCGTCACCAACTCCCTTACGGACTCCGTGAAGGAGCTCCAGGCGAAGGGCAAGGTCGACAAGGACATCAGCCCGGCGGCGATGGCCGGTTCCCTGGTCGCGATGCTCGCGGCCGTGGCATCGCACCAGAAGGGCTTCACCACCTGGGGCGTCAAGCAGGCCGAACTGCGGCCGAACCTGGCACAGTTGGTGCACTTGGGTATTACGGGCAAAAAGCCCGCCAAGTAAGACAGAACAGGCGCACACCCGCACTGGACGAACCCCACCAAGTCCTGTCACCCGATGGCGGACCACGCATGTGGTCCGCCATCGGCGTACCCGGGAGACGGGAGACGGGAGACGGGACCCGGAACCCGGAACCCGGGAATGCGGGAATCCGGGCATGCCGGAACCCGGGAATGCGGGAATGCGGTGTCGCCCTCAGCGCCGTTCGATCCGGAACAGCCGGATCTCCCGCTCGATGCGCCGCTGGTAGGTGGCGTACGGCGGCCAGAAGCCCAGCACCGCCCGCCATGCGTCCGCCCGCTCCTCGCCCGCGAGCAGCCGGGCCCGTACCAGGATGTCCTGCCCTTCCCAGCTGACGGAGGCCTCGGGGTGGGCGATCAGGTTGCCGGTCCAGGCAGGGTGTCCCGGGCGGCCGAAGTTGGACCCGATCAGGATCCAGGTCCCCTTCTCCGGCTCCGGCATGCAGGCCAGCGGCGTCACCCGCCGCTGCCCGCTCTTCGCACCGCGCGCGGTGAGGATCACGCCGGGCAGCATCCGTGTGCTGAGCATGGTCCTGCCCTTGCTCAGCCGGTGGACGGTGCGGTCCAGTACGGGGATGACGTGCGGGGCGATCCTCGCGAACGTGCGCGTCGAGGACAGCTTCTGCATGAGCTTCACCCCGGCGTTCCCCCGGGCTCCCGTGCTCGCCTTCGCGCTCACCCTCGCGCTCGCCCTCGCTCTCGCCTTCGCGCCCATCAGACGGCCTCCGCCCCTCCGTCGCCCCGGTGGAATATCCCCGCCAGGTCCGCCGCGTGCCCGCGCAGCCGGTGCACGGGGCCGAACAGCAGCTCGTCGGCGGCTCCCCGCTTGAAGTACAGGTGTGCGTCGTGCTCCCAGGTGAAGCCGATGCCGCCGTGAAGCTGGATCGCTTCCGACGATGCGGTACGCAGCGCCTCAAGGCCCTGCGCGAGGGCGAGGCGTCCGCCGGCGGCCGGGTCGTGGGCGGCGTAGTACGCGGCCGAGCGCGCCGCGGCGATCTGTACGTACACGTCGGCGAGCCGGTGCTTGACCGCCTGGAAGGAGCCGATGGCCCGCCCGAACTGCTCGCGCACCTTCACGTACTCGACGGTCCGCTCCAGCGCCCGGTCGGCGGCCCCGACCGCCTCGGCGGCGAGGACGGCGGCGGCCCCGCAGCCGGTGGCGACCAGCACCCCCGCCACATCGGCGTCCTCGCCCCCCAGCAACTCCCCTTCCACCTCCCGGAATTGCACGATCGCCTGTGGCCGTGTCCCGTCCAGCGACACCTGCCGCACCCGCGCCAGCCCGGCGGCGCCCGAAGCCCGTACGAGAAAGAGGAGCGTCCGGCTGCGCGCGAAGCCGCCGGTGTGCGCGGCGACGAGCAGCAGGTCCGCATGGTGCCCGTCGAGCACCTGCTCGGCCTGCCCGTACAGCACCCATCCTTGGTCCGTACGCCGCGCCTGCACGCCGCCGGAGCGCCCGCCGCCCGCCCAGTCCGCGGCGGTGCTGTCGCCGGTCAGCCCGAGCGCGAGGGACAGCGCCGCACCCGGCACCGCCAGGGCGGCAGACGTGCGGCCCGCGGCGATGCCCGGCAGCAGGGCCGCGCGCTGGGCTTCCGTACCCAGCGCGGCGATCAGTGGTGCGCAGAGCACGGCGGTGGCGAGCAGCGGCGAGGGGAGCAGCGCGCGGCCGGTCTCCTCGCAGGCCAGGGCGAGGTCGGCGGGTGCGCAGCCCACTCCCCCGTAGTCGGCGGGGAGCGCGAGCCCCGGCAGGCCGATCTCCTCGGCGAGCTGCCGCCAGAGCTCGCGGTCGTAGCCCTCGGCGGTCGCGGTGGCGGACTTGACCTCGTCCGGTCCGCAGCGTTTGGCGAGCAGGTCGTGCAGGGTGCGGCGGATCTCTTCCTGTTCGGCGGTGAAGGCGACTGCGAAGGCGGGTCCGGAACCGGACTCGAAGGCGGCATCCATCTCGTGTGCTCCTCCCCTGATCTGACGGGGCGTCATGTTAGAGGCAAGGCACTTCAAAGCCCATAGTCACGTGGGCACTTGGGCATCGGATGGCTTGCACATCTGATGTACCGTCAGATTCATGACCTCCCCCTCCGCGAAGACCCTGGGACCACGCAAGGTCGCCGTCGTCGGTGTCGCACTCTCCGACTGCGGCCGGGTGGACGAAGCCACCCCGTACGCACTCCACGCGCAGGCCGCCCGCCGCGCGCTCGCCGACTCGGGCCTGGACCGCTCCGTGATCGACGGTTTCGCGTCGGCGGGGCTCGGCACCCTCGCCCCGGTCGAGGTCGCCGAGTACCTGGGCCTGCGCCCCCGCTGGGTGGACTCCACCTCGGTCGGCGGCTCGACCTGGGAGGTGATGGCGGCCCATGCCGCGGACGCCATCGCCGCAGGCCGGGCAGACGCCGTACTCCTCGTCTACGGTTCGACGGCCCGCGCCGACATCAAGGCCGGGCGGCGCACCTCCAACCTCTCGTTCGGCTCGCGCGGCCCGCTCCAGTTCGAGGTTCCGTACGGCCACACGCTGGTCGCCAAGTACGCGATGGCCGCGCGCCGGCACATGCACGAGTACGGGACGACGCTGGAGCAGCTCGCCGAGGTGGCGGTGCAGGCCAGGGCGAACGCGGCGACGAACCCGGACGCGATGTTCACCGCCCCCCTCACCGTCGACCAGGTGCTGGCGGGCCCGATGATCGCGGACCCGTTCACCAAGCTGCACTGCTGTCTGCGCAGCGACGGCGGCTGCGCGGTGCTGCTGGTCGCCGAGGAGTACGTACCGGATACGGCGAAGGCGCCGGTGTGGGTGCTGGGCGCGGGCACTTCCGTATCGCACACGACGATGTCGGAGTGGGCGGACTTCACGGTCTCCCCGGCGGCGGCGAGCGGCAGACTCGCGTACGAACAGGCCGGGTTGGGCCCGTCCGACGTGGACATCGCCGAGATCTACGACGCCTTCACCTACATGACCCTCGTCACCCTCGAAGACCTGGGCTTCTGCGCGAAGGGCGAGGGCGGGGCGTTCGTGGAGAAGGGGCGGCTGCTACGGGACGGCGAGCTGCCGACCAATACCGACGGAGGCGGCCTTTCGGCCTGCCATCCAGGGATGCGCGGCCTGTTCCTGCTGGTCGAGGCGGTGCGCCAGCTACGGGGCGAGGCCGGAGAGGGTCAGGTCCGCAAGGCGGGCAGGCGGCTGCCCGAGGTGGCGATCGCGTCGGGGACGGGCGGCTGGTTCTGCTCGTCGGGGACGGTGCTGCTGGGGCGCTGAGCGCTTCGCCCACCAGGATCTATACACACGTCATAGACATACGTCTTAAACACTCGTACAGTCGAGTCATCGGCCGGCGCACCCACCCGCACCGGCCGGTCCAACTCGCTTACGAGGAGCCCCGGATGACGCACGCCACGAACCCCGCCACCCCCGTCCGCACCGTCCTCATCTCCGGCGCGAGCATCGCGGGCCCCGCCCTCGCCCTCTGGCTGCACCGCTACGGTTTCGAGCCGACCGTCGTCGAGCGCGCCGCAGAGCTCCGCCCCGGCGGCTACAAGGTCGACCTGCGCGGCACCGCCGTCGACGTCTGCAAGCGAATGGGCATCATGGACGAGGTCCGCGCCCACTCCACGGACATGCTGACGGGCTCCTACGTCGACGAGAACAACCGCACCGTCGGCGAGATGCCGGCCGAGATCTTCGGCGGCCGGACCGGGGACGACGACGAGATCATGCGCGGCGACCTGGCCCGGATCCTCCACGACCGCACCCGTGAGGACGTCGAGTACCTCTTCGGCGACTCGATCACCTCGCTCACGGAGGACGAGGACGGCGTCCTGGTCACCTTCGAGTGCGCGGCACCCCGCCGCTTCGACCTCGTCGTCGGCGCCGACGGAATGCACTCGAACACCCGCCGCCTGGCCTTCGGCGACGAGCAGGGTTTCCGTCGCCACCTGGGCGCCTACATCTCGATCTTCACCGCGCCGAACGACCTGCGGCTCGACCGGCACGAGGCGTACCACGCACTCCCGGACAAGCTGGTGTGCGCGTACAGCTCGCGGGGCGAGCAGAGCGCGAAGAACATGTTCGTCTTCGCCGCCCCCACCGAGATCCCGTACGACCACCGGGACGTCGCCGCCCAGAAGCGCATCCTCACCGAGACCTTCGCGCAGGACCGGAGCTGGGAGATCCCCCGCCTGCTGACCAACGCCGAGGCCGCCGACGACTTCTACTTCGACTCGATCAGCCTGATCGAGATGGACCGCTGGTCGAAGGGCCGCATCGTGCTCCTCGGCGACGCGGCGCACTGCACGTCCCCCGCCTCGGGGCAGGGCACGGGCCTCGCCCTCATCGGCGCGTACACCCTGGCGGGTGAACTGGCAGCGGCGGAAGGCGACTTCGAGCAGGCGCTCGCCGCCTACGAGCACCACATGCGCCCCGGGGTCGAGTACACCCAGGGCTTCGCGCAGAAGTTCGTCGGCGAGATGACGATGGACAGCAGGTGGAAGATCAAGCTGCGGCTGCTGATGCTGCGCTCGCTGCCGAAGATGCCGTGGCGGAACTTCATCGCGAAGAAGATCACGGAGGACGTGCAGAAGATGGCGCACATCGTCCCGCTCAAGGAGTACGCGGCCGGTCCTGCGGGGTACGCGGCCGGTCCCGCGCGGTGCGACGCGGCCTGACGGCACAATCGGCACCATGACGACCGACGACGACGCCATCACGGCCGACGACGCAGCCACCACCGCCGCGGAGGACTTCCGCACCCTGCTCCACTCCCTCCGGGTCTGGGACGGCGTACCGCTCCCGCCCCTCGACCCGGAGTCGGCCCCCGACTCGCCGCTGCCGCTCTTCCGCACCTGGTTGCGGGAGGCCGCGGAGGCCGGGCAGGTGGAGCCGCACACGATGACGCTGGCCACCGCCGACGCGGCCGGCCGCCCCTCCACCCGCATCCTGACGCTGCACGACGCGGACGAGGACGGCTGGCACTTCGGCACCCACAGCACCAGCCGCAAGGGCCGCGAACTCGCCGCCCGCCCGGACGCGGCCCTCGGCTTCTACTGGCCGGCCCAGGGCCGCCAGGTCCGCGTCGAGGGCCAGGTCCTCTCCGGCACCCCGGACGCGGCGACGGCCGACCTGCACGCCCGCTCGACGGGAGCACTCGCCGCAGCCCTCACCGGCCGGATGAGCGAAACCCTCGGCTCCCTGGCCGAGTTGAGGTCCGCGTCGGAGGTCTCCTGGGCCCGCGCCCAGGCCGACCCGACCCTGACCGCCCCCACCTGGACGCTGTACGCGCTGGCGGCCACCGAGGTCGAGTTCTTCCAGGGCGACGCCCGCCGTCGGCACGTACGACTGCGCTACCGGCGGGACGGCGAGGGTACTTGGGTGCGCGAACTGCTCTGGCCCTGACCACCCCAAGGCCACCGGCCCCGACGACCACGCGGAACGCGCGGCCTACGACGAGGAGAGCCTGCGCTTCTGCGGCCCCCGGCCGACGATGCGGAAGACCGGCACCGCGTACGGCGCGGAACCGTCCTCCCCCGCCCGGAAAGCCACCTCCAGCTCGGCCCCCACTCTCAGTTCCTCCTCCCCGCAGTCCACGACCTCCGTCATCATCCGGGGCCCCTCCGCGAGGTCCACGACGGCGGCGACGTACGGCACGCGCGCGCCGAACGGGGGGAGGTCGTTGCGGTGCACGACCGACCAGGTGTAGAGCACGGCCCGCCCGCTCGCCCGTTCCCAACTCACCTCCTCGCCCCAGCAGTACGGGCAGAACTCGCGCGGATAGTGGTGCGCACGGGTGCAGTCCGCGCACCGGCGCAGCAGCAGGTGGCCCTCCGCGGCGGCGCTCCAGTAGGGGCGGGTGAAGGCGTCGATGTCGGGCACCGCCGCGCCGGGGGTCGTCATCAGAACAGTCCGATCGCGTGGTCGAGGGACCAGGTCTGCCAGGACATGGCGAACAGCGCGACGAGCGAGATCAGCGCCATCATCGCGTTCTGCCCCTGCTCGGCCCAGTCGTGGATCATCAGCACGAGGTAGAGGAGGTTGAGGAGGAGTCCGCCGACGAGGGCGACCGGGGTGAGGAAGCCGACCACCAGACCGAGTCCCAGGGCGAGTTCGGCGTACACGACGACGTACGCCATCGCCTTCGGCCGTGGCGCGACGACCCGCTGGAACCCCTTCCCCACCACACCCCACCGGTGCTTGCCGGCCACATCGGCCGCCCACGCGATGCCCGTCCCCCGCTCGAACCAGCCCTTCTTGTCCTTGTGGCGCCAGCTCTCCAGCCACCACAGTCCCAGTCCGATACGCAGCACGGCGAGCCACTCCGCGCCGCCGAGCCAGATGGTCTGCATGCGGACCGTCCTCCCCTCACTCGTTTCTGACGGTACGTCAGTTCAACTGAAGCGACGGCAGTACGCAAGAGGGGTGCGAGGCCCCTTCCACCACCCCGCGTGATCAATTCGCAACCGATTCCGCCCTTGTCCGAGACCCATCAAACGGAGGCGCGATTACGCTGACGACTCATGTCCTCTACTCCCAGTGACCCCAGCAGCATCGGCATCGCCACGACCAACGACCGCCCGGTGTACGTCGTCGGGGCCGGCCCGGGCGGTCTGGCCGTGGCGGCGGCGCTGCGGGCGCGAGGCGTACGGGCCGTGGTCCTGGAGAAGTCCGACCGGGTCGGCGCATCCTGGCGCGCCCACTACGACCGCCTCCACCTGCACACCACCCGCCGCCTGTCGGGCCTCCCGGGCCTGAAGATGCCCCGCTCCTTCGGCCGCTGGGTCTCCCGCGACGACGTGGTCCGCTACCTCGAAAAGTACGTCGACTTCCACGAGCTGGAGATCGTCACGGGCGTCGAGGTCTCCCGCATCGGCCCGGCGGCCGACGGCACGGGCTGGGTCCTGCACGCGAGCGGCGGGCGCGAACTGACCGGTTCGGCGGTCGTGGTCGCCACCGGCTACAACCACACCCCGAACCTCCCGGACTGGCCTGACACCGGCGCGTACAAGGGCGAACTGCTCCACGCCTGTGCCTACCGCAACCCGGACGCCTACGCGGGCAAGGACGTGCTGGTCGTCGGCGTCGGCAACACGGGCGCGGAGATAGCCGCCGACCTCGCCGAAGGCGGCGCCTCCCGCGTCCGCCTCGCGGTCCGCACCGCGCCGTACATCCTCCGCCGTTCCACGGCGGGCTGGCCCTCCCAACGCACGGGCATCCTGGTCCGACGGCTGCCGGTGGGCCTGGTCGACCGGGTGGGCGACATCGTCTGCCGCATCTCGGTCCCCGACCTGTCCGCCCAGGGCCTGCCCCGCCCCACCACCGGCCTGTACTCGCGAGTGAACGAGGGCGCGATTCCGGTCCAGGACGTCGGCCTGGTCGCCGCGATCCGCGCGGGCAAGGTCGAACCGGTCGCCGCCCTGGACTCCTTCGCCCCGGAGTCCGGCGAGGCGGTACTCGCGGACGGGTCGCGGGTGAACCCGGACGTGATCATCGCAGCCACGGGCTACCGCCGGTCCCTGGAAGGGCTGGTCGGACACCTGGACGTGCTCGACTCCCGTGGCCGCCCCACGGTCCATGCCGACCGCACGTCCCCCAAGGCGCCCGGCCTGCACTTCACGGGCTTCACGAACCCGATCTCCGGCATGTTCCGCGAGATGGCCATGGACGCGAAGCGCATCGCGCGGGTGGTGGCGTCGGAATAATGTCTCACTTACTCGTGCAAGTGAGACATTGTTCGGGAGGGGGTGCCTGGAGGGTGCGGGCCTGCCTGGAGGGTGCGGGCCTGCCTGGAGGGTGCGGGCCTGCCTGGAGGGTGCGGGTCAGGGCAGCCGCCGGTCCTCCGCCTCGTGCGCCCCGTGCGCACGCGCACGACGGCTGCGGAAGCGTTCCAGGACGGCCGTGCCGACCAGCACGAGCCCGATGGCGACGATTTTGCTCGCCATGTAGCCGGCCATCGGGCCGCCCGCGACTCCCGACCCCAGAAACGCCCACAGCGCCCAGGCGATCCCGATCACGATGAGGACGATGGCCCCGATCGGGCCGATGCCCCACCACCACGGCGCCTGGGGGTGCCCGTCGGACGTGTCGCGTTCGTCGTGCGCCAAGGCTCTTCTCCAGGTCATGCGGCCGGTGGGGGGAGGACCGACACCGTAACGGGCCGGGAACCGGAGAGACGCGCGGGGCGGGCCACCTGGTTGCCTGCCACTCTCCACGATCCAACGGCCCCTTCTAGGACATGAATTGGCCTAGTTGCCGCCTACTGTCGTCCCACCGCTGGGCAATGCGGTCCGAACGATCAGCAGACGAGGAGCGACATGACCATCCTGGTGACCGGTGCCACGGGAACCCTCGGGCGCCATGTGGTGGAACGACTCCGGCAAGCCGGACATACGGTTCGCGCACTCACGCGCACCCCGGCGGATGCCACCGACCTGCCCGACGACGTGGAAGTCGTCGAGGGCGACCTGACGAAACCCCACACGCTGGCAGCCGCTCTCGGCGGAGCCACCGCCATGCACCTCCTCGGAGCCACCGGACACGACCACTCCCCCTTGCGTACGGGGCCGGAGCTCATGGCCATGGCCGCCGACGCGGGGGTGCGGCGGCTGACGGTTCTGTCGCCCGGCGACGACGACGGCGAGCTGGAGAAGGCCGTGCGCGCCGGCGGCCTGGAGTGGACGTCTCTCTGGCCGATCGACTTCATGTCGAACACCTTGGGATGGGCCGAGGCCATCCGCACCACGGCGGAAGTCCGCGAGCCGTATGCGGGCCGCAGGACCGCTTCGACCGACGAGCGGGATGTCGCCGACGTCATCGCCACAGTGCTGGCCGAGGGTGGCTACTCGGGAAGACACCTCACCGTGACCGGGCCGGAAGCCCTCACGCCCGCCGACAAGGTGGCCGCCCTCGCGGCAGCGACCGGCCGGGAACTCCGGTTCACCGGGCTGACCGACGACCAGGCCCGCGAGCGGTGGAGGGCCGAGGGCTGGCCCGACGAAGGCATCGAGTTCATGCTGCACATGTGGGCAACCGTCCCGGAGACCGTGGCCCGGACGACCTCGACGATCGAGGACGTACTCGGCCGCCCGCCCCGCACCTTCGCCGACTGGGCCACCGCACACGCCGCCGCCTTCCGCCCCTGACGACGCGAACAAGGCGATACGGCAGACCGAGGGACCCGCCCCGCCCCCGGGGCTGATTACGCCCTCCCGATGGCATCCGATGTTCCGCTACCTTACGAATCGCACCACCCGCCACACCCGCTCCGCCGAACAGGTCTGCGCCGACCTGTTCCTGACGGACCGTCAATTCAGTAATCTGACAGAGCGTCAGTGAATTGCCATTCCGGTCTCCGAACAACGAGCAGGAGCGGGCTCAGCGATGCTTGGATCAACACACGGCACCCTCACCTCCGGCCTCCGCGCCCGCGTCGTCGCCTGCGGGGACGAAGCCCGGTGCGCCGCAGTCCACGGCACCACTCCGGAAGCGACCAGGAACCCGGGGGGCTCCGGCGCTCCGGGCAGCGGCAGCCCGTCCGGTACCGCCGACACCGCGAGGGCCACCGCGCGTCCGGAGTCCACGGAGGACTTCGACGTCAGCGGCCGTCCGCTCTCCGCCCCCGTCCCCGACCTGGACCGGTTCTTCCGGCCCGAGTCCGTCGCCGTCGTCGGGGCGTCCGACGCCGAGGGCCGCCCCAACACGGGGATCACCCGGCAGCTCATCGCGTGGGCGGAGCGTGTGGGTGCCCGCCTGCACCCCGTGCATCCCACCCGCGAGACGGTTTTCGGCCTTCCCTGCGTCCCCTCCCTCGCCGGCCTCCCGGAACAGGTCGATCTCGCCGTGCTCCTCGTCAAGGACCCCCTTCCGCTGATAGATCAACTGGCCGACTGCAAGGTCAGGTTCGCCGTCGCCTTCGCCTCCGGGTTCGCCGAGACCGGGGAGGAGGGCGCCGCCGCCCAGGCCCGGCTCGCGGCGGCCGTCGCCGGCACCGAGTCCGGGCTGCGGCTCCTCGGCCCGAACACCAACCTCAATGCCTTCGAGGAGTTCCGGGCGGACCTCGACGGTCCGGCGATCGCGCTCATCACCCAGTCCGGCCATCAGGGCCGGCCCGTCTTCTCCCTCCAGCAGATCGGTGTGCGGCTCTCGCACTGGGCCCCCACGGGCAACGAGGCGGACCTCGAAACCGCCGACTTCATCTCGTACTTCTCGCAGCAGCCCGAGGTCGGGGCGATCGCCGCGTACATCGAGGGTCTGAAGGACGGCCGCTCCTTCCTCCTGGCCGCCGACCGCGCCGCCCGCGCCGGTGTGCCCGTCGTCGCCGTCAAGGTCGGGCGGACCGAGACCGGGGCCCGTACCGCCGCGTCACACACCGGGAAGCTGACCGGCGCGGACGACGTGGCGGATGCGGCGATGCGGCAGTTCGGCGTGATCCGGGTCGACGGGCTCGACGAACTCCAGGACACCGCCGCCCTGCTGGCCCGTGCACGCAGGCCGGAGGCGGACGGCGTCGCCGTGTATTCGATCTCGGGCGGTACGGGCGCACACTTCGCGGACCTGGCGACGGCGGCGGGGCTCGACCTGCCGACGCTGGACGCCGCCAAGCAGGCGGAGCTGCACGAGTGGATACCGGAGTACTTGAACGTCGCCAATCCGATCGACAACGGGGGCCACCCGGTCGGCGACTGGCGCGGCCGGAAGATCATCGACGCGATTCTCGCCGACCCCGGGGTGGGAGTGCTGATCTGCCCGATCACCGGGCCGTTCCCACCCATGAGCGACAAGCTCGCCCAGGACCTGGCGGAGGCCGCGGAGGCGACGGACAAGCTGGTGTGCGTGGTGTGGGGGTCGCCGGTGGGGACCGAGGCCGCCTACCGCGAGACACTGCTCGGGTCGTCGCGGCTGGCCACCTTCCGCACCTTCGGCAACTGCATCACCGCCGTACGCGCCTACCTGGAGCACCACCGGTTCACGGCCTCCTACCGGTCGCCCTTCGACGAGGCGCCGCGCACGCCGTCCCCCTCCTACCGCAAGGCGCAGGCACTGATGCGTCCGGGCGAGCAGCTCAGCGAGCACGCGGCGAAGCAGCTGCTGCGGGCGTACGGCATTCGCGTACCGCGCGAGCAGCTGGTGACCAGTGCGGCGGCGTCCGTGCGGTCCGCCGCCCAGGTCGGCTACCCGGTCGTCATGAAGGCCTCCGGCCCGCAGCTCGCCCACAAGACCGAACTCGGCCTGGTGAAGGTCGGATTGACGTCCGCCAGCCAGGTCCGGGACGCCTACCGCGAGCTGACCGACATCGCCGCCTACGAGGACGTGCCGCTGGACGGCGTCCTGGTCTGCCAGATGGTCGCGCGGGGCGTGGAGATGGTCGTGGGCGCCGGCCACGACGCGCTCTTCGGGCCGACGGTCACGGTCGGCCTCGGCGGCGTGCTGGTCGAGGTGCTCGGCGACGCAGCCGTACGCGTCCCGCCCTTCGGGGAGCCCGATGCCCGCGCGATGCTCGCGGAACTGCGCGGGCACCCCCTCCTGGAGGGCGTCCGGGGGGCGCCCCCGGCAGACGTGGACGCCCTCGTCGAGGTCATCCTCCGTGTCCAGCGGATGGCCCTTGAGCTGCGCGACAGCCTCTCCGAACTGGACATCAACCCCCTGATGGTCCTCCCGCGCGGCCAGGGCGCGGTGGCCTTGGACGCACTGGCCGTCTGCCGCTGACCTCACCGCCGACCTGACGGCCGACCTCGCTGCCGAACCCGCTGCCGACCTCGCGCGTCCCCTCGCCAACCGGAGCCGTACACCCATGACTTCCTCCCCCGAAGCCTCGACGAACCCGTCACCCTCCGTGGAATCATTGATACTCCACGCCACTGACAACGGCGTCTCGTGGATCACCCTCAACCGCCCCGAAGCCATGAACGCCGTCACCTGGGACCAGCGGGAACGCATCATTTCCCTGCTCGCGGACGCGTCCGCGGACCCCGGCGTCCGGGCGGTCGTGATCACCGCCACGGGCAAGGGTTTCTGCGCGGGGGCCGACCTCCGCGGCGGCGCCCCGAAGGCCCCCGCCCCTTCCCCCGCCCGTGTCCCCGGCGACGTCGCCCGTACGATCCGGCTCGGCGCGCAGCGTCTGATCACCGCGGTCCTCGACTGCGAGAAGCCGGTGATCGCCGCCGTGAACGGCACCGCGGCCGGGATCGGCGCCCATCTCGCGCTCGCCTGCGACCTGGTCATCGCTGCCGAACAGGCCGCGTTCATCGAGGTTTTCGTACGTCGGGGGCTCGTGCCCGACGGCGGCGGCGCCTACCTCCTGCCCCGACTGATCGGCCCGCAGCGCGCGAAGGAGCTGATGTTCTTCGGCGACGCGCTCCCCGCCCTGGAGGCGGAGCGCCTGGGCCTGGTCAACCGCGTGGTCCCCCTCTCCGAGCTGGAGAAGACGGCCCGCGCCTGGGCCGAGCGCCTCGCCGCGGGACCCACCCGCGCCCTCGCCCTCACCAAGCAGTTGGTCAACGCCTCCCTGGACTCCGACCGCAGCACGGCGCTGTCGGCGGAAGCCGCCGCGCAGGAGATCAACATGACGACGTCCGACGCCAACGAGGGCGTCGCGAGCTTCGTCGAACGCCGCACCCCCCGCTACCGGGGCCTGTGAACGCAGGCCCGCAGTGTCGCACGGCCCCGTCCATCCCAACCCTTCCTATCTGACGCCCCGTCAGCTTCAATGGGGAAGGTGATGGGACACGCAGGGATGGCGGCCACCGCCGTCCGATATCTCAGGTCCGTCGGCGCCGCCACGGCAGCCGAGCCGCAGGCAGTGGAGGCACTGCCCCGCCCGGAGCTCCGGGCCGTCGGCGCGGACGAACGGCTTCCGCTCGACCCGGCCGAATTCCGGCGCGTGCTCGGGAACTTCGCGAGCGGCGTCACCGTTATCACCTCACCGGGCAGTACCTCACCGGGCAGTACTTCACCGGGAGCTCCGGGAATTCCTGGACCGGAAGCCGAACCACCTGCCGGGTTCGCCTGCCAGTCCTTCGCGTCCCTGTCGCTCGACCCCCCACTGGTCGTCTTCATGGTGGCCCGTACGTCGACGACCTGGCCCCGCATCGCCAGGGCCGGCGTCTTCTGCGTCAACATCCTGGGCGCCCACCAGGGCGAGCTGTGCCTCGGCTTCGCCCGCAGCGGCACGGACAAGTTCGCGGGCGTGGAGTTCGACGCGGCGCCCGTGACGGGTTCGCCGCGCCTGGCCGGCGTACCGGCCTGGATCGACTGCACGATCCAGACCGTGCACACCGGCGGCGACCACCTGATCGTCGTCGGCCGCGTGGAAGCCCTGAGCGCCACCGCCCCGGACGCCCCGGAAAGCGCCCCGCTGCTCTTCCACGGGGGGACGTTCGGGGGCTTCAGCGTCGGCGGCTTCAGCGGCTGATCCGGGCTGGATGTCCTGCACTCGACAGGGCGAGCTGAGCACGCCCATCCAGCCCTCGCTGCACGTACACGTTCATTCATCCCGGTTTCCTACTGTTTCCCCTGGTCAGATGGGATATCCCGCCATCTCGACCTTCGGGACGGGCTTCCTCCGGATGATCAGGGCCATCAGTGCAGCCATCGCGCACAGCGCCCCCGACGCGTACCAGACCACGTCGTACGAACCGAAGACGTCGCGCGCCAGCCCGCCGAGGAAGGCGACCAGTCCCGCGCCCACCTGGTGCGAGGCCAGGACCCAGCCGAAGACGATCGCGCTGTCCTCGCCGAAGTACTCACGGCACAGGGCGATGGTCGGCGGGACGGTGGCCACCCAGTCCAGGCCGTAGAAGACGATGAAGAAGATCATCGGCGGTTGGACGGTGGGGGCGAGGAGCATGGGGAGGAAGAGGAGCGAGATGCCGCGCAGGGCGTAGTAGACCGCGAGCAGGCGACGGGCTTCGAAGCGGTCGGTGAACCAGCCCGAGGCCACCGTGCCGATGATGTCGAAGATGCCGATGACCGCGAGCAGGCCCGCCGCCGCCGTGACCGGCATGCCGTGGTCGTGCGAGGCGGGGATGAAGTGGGTCTTGACCAGGCCGTTCGTCGAGGCACCACAGATCGCGAACGTACCCGCGAGCAGCCAGAAGGGGCCGGTGCGGGCCGCCTTGAAGAGGACCGTGAGCGCGCGCCGGGCCGCGCCCATCACCGGTGCGGGCTTGGGGACGAAGTCCGGTGAACCGTACGGGGCCAGGCCCACGTCCGCCGGATGGTCGCGCAGCAGCAGCCAGACGAAGGGGACGACGGCGAGCGCGGCGAGCGCGACGGTGATCGAGGCGGGCCGCCAGCCTTCGTTCTTGACCAGCCAGGCGAGGACGGGAAGGAAGACGAGCTGCCCGGACGCACCTGCGGCGGTCAGGATGCCGGTGACCAGGCCCCGGCGGGCCACGAACCAACGGTTGGTGACCGTGGCGGCGAAGGCCAGCGCCATCGAACCGCTGCCCAACCCCACCAACACTCCCCAGAACATCACCAGTTGCCATGCCGACGTCATCACGACGGTGAGCCCGGAGCCGACGGCTATCACCGTCAGCGCGACCGCGACGACCTTCCGGATGCCGAACCGGTCCATCAGCGCGGCGGCGAAGGGGGCCGTCAGTCCGTACAGCGCAAGGTTGACCGACACCGCGAAACCGATCGTGCCGCGCGACCAGCCGAACTCCGCGTTCAGCGGCTCGATGAGCAGCCCGGGCAGGGACGCGAAGGCGGCGGCTCCGATGATCGTCACGAAGGTGACGGCCGCGACGAACCACGCACGGTGGATGCGGATACGGGGGGACTTCACGGGCGGAACAGGAACCGGCTGATCCGGAACCGGCGGCGTGTCCGTGACCTGCACGGGAGGGGGAGTCTGCGTCACGTCACCCAGCATCCGGGCTGCGATCTTCCCGAACGAGTGGCCCGAAGGACAGCATTCGATACGATCGGGCCATGACCTCCGAAGACCCGGCCCCGGCCCCGGCCCCAGGCCCGGCCCCTCAGCAGAAGGCCCGCCACCGCATAGCCGTCCTCGCCCTCCCCGACGTCATCCCCTTCGAGCTCGGCATCCCGCACCGCATCTTCGGGCGCGCATACGCCACCGACGGCGCACCCCTCTACGAGGTCGTCACCTTCGGCACCTCACCCGGCCAACTCATCCAGACCCAGGCCGACTTCAAGCTGTACGTCGAGCACGGCCCGGAAGTCCTCGCCACCACCGACACCCTGATCGTCCCGGCCGCGTACGAACCCGCTGCCCTCTACGAGGAGGGTCTCCTGCCGGACGAGATCGCCGAAGTCCTCCGCCTCGTCCGCCCCGGCACCCGCATGGCCTCCATCTGCACCGGCGGTTTCGTGCTCGCCGCGGCCGGCTACCTCGACGGCCGCCCCGCCACCACCCACTGGTACTGGGCGGAGCGGTTCCAGCGACTCTTCCCCGCCGTCCGGGTCGACCCCGAGGTGCTGTACGTCGACGACGGTGACGTGCTCACCTCGGCGGGGGTCGCGGCGGGCGTCGACCTCTGCGTGCACATGGTGCGCCGGGACTTCGGGGCGGCGGTCGCCAACGACGTGGCGCGCCGCAGCGTCGTACCGCCGCACCGGGACGGCGGGCAGTCGCAGTACATCCGACGGCCGGTGCCAGAACCCCAGTTGGCGACCACGACCGCCGCCCGCGCATGGGCGCTGGGCCATCTCCACGAGCCGATCCAGCTCCGTGACATGGCCGAACAGGAGTCCATGTCGGTACGGAGCTTCACGCGCCGCTTCCGCGAGGAGGTCGGCGTGAGTCCCGGGCAGTGGCTGGCCCAGCAGCGGGTGGAACGCGCCCGCCACCTGCTCGAAACCAGCGACCTGTCGATCGACCAGGTCGCCCACGAGGCCGGTTTCGGCACGGCGCAGTCGATGCGCCAGCACCTACAGGCCGCGCTCGGCGTCCCGCCCACGGTCTACCGCCGCACCTTCCGCACGAACCTCGCCGACACCGGCTCGTTCGGAGCCGGCACCAACACCGGCACCGGGATCGACACCGGCACCGGCACCGGCACCGGCACCGGGATCGACACCGGCATCGGCACCGGCTCCGGGACCCGGGACGGCTCCGATCCCACCCCCACCTGACCTCCGCCGCTCCCCCACCGCCGCGACCGCCGTAAGCACCAGACACAGTCCCGCTCCCGCCACGATCGCGGTGGACGGCGCAGCAATGCTCTGAACCGCCCCTGCCAGTACGGCACTTGTCGCGTAGCCCGCGCTCACGGCCGCGTACATCATCGAGTACCCGGCGGCGAAGGCGCTCGTGGGCAGGGCCTTCTTCAACGACAGGCTGCGGGCGATCTGCACGCACGACTGGAGCAGCCCGGCGACCACGAGACCCGCCCCGATCCAGCCGAGCACCGGCACCACCGCACTCGCCCCCACCACCAGCGCCACCGCGACCAGCAGCACCAGGGACTGCCGTTCGGGGCTCCCGGGCCACGTCCTCAGCCCGTAGACGTACGCCCCGACCGCCGCGGCCAGCGAATAGGCGGCCAGCAGCGGACCTGCCCAGCCGACCGCCATGCCCCGCTGCTCAAGCAGCGCGGGCAGCACCAGTTCCGCCAGCGCCAGCAGCGAAAGGCCCGCCGCCCCGGTCACGTACAGCGGCCACGCGGAGGCGAGCGTCCGCGCCATGGACACGCCCTTGCGGTCCGACTCGTCGGCCGGCCATCCGGCGGGCAGCACCCACAGCCCGGCCACCGCGGTGGCCATCAGCGCGGCGGCCAGGAACATCGGTACGACCGGGCCGATGCCGAGCGCCAGCCAGGTGGCGATCGCGGGCGAGGCCGCCCACACGGCGTAGTTCAAGATCGCGTCCGCGCTGAACGCCTGCGCCACCACCACCTCTTCGACCACCGACGTCAGCAGCGCCCGCAGTCCGCCGGGCACCGCCCCCGGCGCGGCACCGGCCACCGCGGCCAGCACCCCGAGCACCACCGGATGCGCCTGCGCGCACACCGCGAGCCCTGCGAAGGCGAGCGCCCCCACGCCCAGCCCGACGGCGAGCGCGGGGCGCGCCCGCCGGGGCTTCAGTCGGGGCCCGAGCACGGAGGCCCCGACCACCTCACCGATCACGTACACCGCGGCGAGCGTGGCGCCCACGCTGTACCCGCCGGGCCGCTCGCGCACCAGCAGCACCACGGCGAGCGGTGCCATGGCCACCGGCAGGCGGGCGGCGACGGTGACGGCCGCCAGGGAGAGGACGGGCCGGGTGGCCAGGACGCGATAGCTCATGGGCCGAGGCTAGGGTGCGCGGTCCGGGCGCCCCACCCCTTTTCTCCCCGCTCAGAAGATGCGAACACCCCGCCTACCCCCGCTCAGAAGATGCGAACACCCCACCTCTCCCCGCTCAGAAGGTGAGGACGCCCCGCGCCACCCGCCCGTGGTGCGCGTCGTCCGCCGCCTTCGCGAAGTCCTCGATCGGATAGGTCTCCGTGACCAGCTCGTCGAGGAGCAGCCGGCCCTGCCGGTACAGCTCCGCGTACAGCGGGATGTCGAGCTGCGGGCGCGAGGAGCCGTAACGGCAGCCGAGGATCGACTTGTCCAGGAACATCGCGGCGGGCAGGAAGGTCGCCTCGTCCGTCGGCGCGGTCATGCCCAGCAGAATGGCCTGACCGTGCCGGTCGAGCAGCTCGATCGCCTTCTGTACGAGGGCTGTTCGGCCGACGCACTCGAAGACGTGGTCCGCCCCGGTGGGCAGTACGGCGCGCACCTCGTCGGCCGAGGGCAGGAAGTGGGTGGCTCCGAAGCGGCGGGCCGCCTCCTCCTTGGCCGGGTTGGTGTCGACGGCGACGATGGACGAGGCGCCCGCGATCCGGGCGCCCTGGATGACGTTGAGCCCGATGCCGCCGGTGCCGATGACGACGACGCTCTCGCCGAGGCCGACGCGGGCGCGGTTGAGGACGGCGCCGACGCCCGTCACGACACCGCAGCCCATCAGCGCGGCGGAGGTGAGCGGAATGTCCTTCGGGATCTTGATCGCCTGTACGGCCTTCACCAACGTGCGTTCGGCGAAGGCCGAGTTGGAGGCGAACTGGTAGAGGGGTGCACCCTGCCGGGAGAAGGGCTGCCCCGGCATTCCGATGGCCTTGCGGCACATGGTGGGCCGCCCCCGGTCGCACTCCGCGCACGCACCGCAGCCCGAGAGGGTGGACAGGGCGACGTGGTCGCCGGGCACGACGTGCGCGACCCCGGCGCCGACCGCCTCCACCACGCCCGCACCCTCGTGGCCGAGCACCACCGGCACCGGGAACGGGATGGTCCCGTCCGTGACCGAGAGATCGCTGTGGCAGAGCCCGGCGGCGCCGATCGCCACCAGGACCTCGCCGGGACCCGGGTTCCGTATCTCCAGGTCGTCGACCACCTCGACCTGTTTCCCGTCGAAAACGACACCCCTCATCGCGATCCCCTCGTCTCTTTCGGCAGGCCGAGCACGCGCTCGGCGATGATGTTGCGCTGGATCTCGTCGGAGCCGCCGTAGATCGTGTCGGCCCGCGAGAAGAGGAACTGTCGTTGCATCGGGTCGAGTCGGTACGTACCGTCCCACTCGCCCACCCCCACCGTGCCCGTCGCGCCCCGGACCTGCATCGCCAGCTCACCGAGACGCTGGTGCCAGCCGCCCCAGAGCAGCTTGGCAACGCTGGGGGCGCCGGGGGCGGTGGCAGCCGAACTCCCCAGTGTGCGCAGGGCGTTCCAGCGCATGACGCGCAGCTCGCTCCACTGACGTACGAGACGGGACCTGAGGACGGGGTCGTCCACACCGTCCGCAGCCGCCAGCACGTCCGCCAACTCCCTCTCGAATCCGATCTGTTGGGCGAGCGTGGAAACACCTCGTTCCAGCCCGAGCAGGCTCGTCGCCACCGCCCAGCCGTTGCCCTCCCCGCCGACGACCTCTTCGGCGACCGCGCCGTCGAAGAACACCTCGTTGAACTCCGAGGTGCCCGACATCTGCCGGATCGGCCGCACCTCGATCCGGCCTGGCTCCGCCTGCTCCATCGGAACGAGGAGGAAGGACAGCCCGTGGTGGCGGCTGGAGGCGGGATCGGTGCGCGCCAGGACGAAGCACCAGTCGGCTTCGCGGGCGAGCGAGGTCCACACCTTCTGACCGGTCACGCGGTACGTGGCCGGGCCGGTGCCCGTGCCGTCCCGGACGGCGGCCGTGCGGATTCCCGCCAGGTCGGACCCGGCGCCGGGCTCGCTGTAACCCTGGCACCAGAGGACCTCGCCGCGCGCGATGCCGGGGAGGAACCTGGCCTGCTGGGCGGGGGTGCCGTGGGCGATGAGGGTGGGCGCGACGAGGTTCTCACCGATGTGGCCGAGGCGGGCGGGGGCGTGGGCGCGGGCGTACTCCTCGGCCCAGACGACCTGTTGGGAGAGGGTGGCACGCCTGCCGCGGTACGAGGCGGAGGGCGGCCAGCCGAGGCCGATCCAGCCGCCGTCGCCCAGCTCGCGCTCCCAGGCGCGGGGGCCCTCGCGGGCGGGAAGACGGGCGGCGAGCCAGGTGCGGGCTTCCGTCCGGAAGAGGGCATCGGGATCCACGGGGGCTCCTGGGTGTCGGGGACGGCAGCGAGCAAGGGCGATCGCGGAGGGGGTGCGCTCCGCGCGGGGCCCGAGGAGGCGGTGGTAAAGCGGCTCGGGGGCAGGCATTCAGGGGCGCGGGGAACTGCGCGGCCAGCCACGACGCACCCGCACGACGCAACACGCCCCACCGCCCCGCCCCGCGCTCAGCGGTCCACGTTCGGACGCTCCCCCCTCGCCGCCGCCTCCCGCATCGCCTCCAACTGCGCCAGCATCGGCATCGGGTCCGTACCCACCGTCCCGGGCAGGAAGTCCGCGATGGATTCCGGGGTCCAGGAGCCCGACTCCGCGTATCCGGCGCGCAGCTCCCTCGGCTGGGCCCAGACCGCGATCTTGGGGCCCGCGATCGTGTAGACCTGCCCGGTGATGCCTTCCTCGCGGGCCCGTTCCGAGAGCAGGTAGACGACGAGGGCCGCCACGTCCTCCGGCTCGCCGATCTCCTTCAGCTCCATGGGTACGTTCGCGGACATCCGGGTCCGCGCGACCGGCGCGACCGCGTTCGCCGTCACCCCGTACTTGTGCAGGCCGAGCGCCGCGCTCCGTACGAGCGAGATGATGCCGCCCTTGGCCGCGCTGTAGTTCGCCTGGGCGACGCTGCCCTGGTGGTTGCCGCTGGTGAAGCCGATGAGGGTGCCCGAGCCCTGTGTGCGCATCACCGCCGACGCCGCCCTGAAGAGCGTGAACGTGCCCTTGAGGTGCGTGGCGATCACCGGGTCCCACTCCTCCTCGGACATGTTGAAGAGCATCCGCTCACGCAGGATTCCGGCGACGCACACCACCCCGTCGAGCCGCCCGAAGTTCGCGAGGGCCACGTCGACGACCCGCCGGCCGCCCGCCATCGTCGAGATGTCGTCGGCGACCGCGAGCGCCTCGCCCCCCGCCGCCTCGATCTCCTTGACCACGGCCGCCGCGACCTCGCTGGTCGGCTCCGCGCCCTCCATCGACACGCCGTAGTCGTTGACGACGACCCGGGCGCCCTGCGCCGCACACGCCAGTGCGACGGCCCGGCCGATGCCGCGCCCCGCTCCGGTCACCGCTATGACCTTGCCGGTCAAGAAGTTCCCCATCACCACGCCTTCCCAAGGTTTCTGACGGTCCGTTAGATTTTAGAACCCGTACGACGCTCCGGCACAAGACCCAGGAGGCTCCGCAATGTCGCTGCCCGCCGAGTTCCACGACATCGCCAAGCGCGTGAACAACTGGGGCCGTTGGGGAGCCGACGACGAGATCGGCACCCTCAACCTCATCACCGACGACGTCGTACGGGCCGCCGCGCAGACCGTCCGCACCGGCCGCCGCATCCCCCTCGCACTGCCGCTCCAGCAGGACGGCGTGCAGACCGGGATGATCCCGGGGCGGGTCAATCCGCTGCACTCGATGGTGCAGATCAACCAGGAGCTTTTCGGCCCCGGCACCGTCGCCACCAGCGACGACGCCGTGACGATGGGGCTCCAGGCCGGTACCCACTGGGACGCCCTGACCCATGTCTCGCACTCGGGGAAGATCTACAACGGCCGCCCCGCCGACACCATCACCCCGCACACCCGCGCCGCCTTCGCCGGCATCGACAAGGCCCAACACGTCGTCTCACGAGGAGTGTTGCTCGACGTGGCGCGCACCCACGGCGTCGACAGGCTGCCGGGCGACCACGCCGTGACGCCCGAAGACCTGGACGCAGCCGAGGAGTTGGCGGGGACGAAGGTCGGTGCGGGGGACGTCGTACTCGTACGGACCGGGCAGATCCAGGTGTATCTGGGCGGCGACAAGCACGGGTACGGCTATCCGTCGCCGGGGCTCTCCCTCCGCACCCCCGAGTGGTTCCACGCCCGGGACGTCGCCGCGGTCGCGAACGACACCCTCACCTTCGAGATCTTCCCGCCCGAGATCGAGAACCTGTGGCTGCCGGTGCACGCCCTCGACCTCGTCGAGATGGGCATGCTGCAGGGGCAGAACTGGAATCTGGAAGAGTTGTCCACAGCCTGTGCACAAGATCGGCGCTATGCGTTCCTGCTGTCCGCGATGCCGGAGCCGTTCGTCGGCGGCACGGGCACACCCGTCGCCCCGGTCGCGATCCTCTAGCCGTCCGGACGGCCGGCACCGGCCGCACCGGACGCACGCTCGCCGTGCGGCAGGCGGTC